>NZ_LMME01000013.1:0-54034 GCF_001422125.1 Methylobacterium sp. Leaf85
AAACATCCTCAGCTCCTCTCGAAAGAGAAGCTTCTCCACTGGCCGGATTTTACTCCGCCCGCATCAGCACCCCGCCGACGCTCCAGTGGATGGTTTTGTCACCGCCCTACACACAGCGATTAGTCTCACGGTCCGGATCCTCGGCGAGCACGCGGTCGATCACGTACCAGGCCCCCGGGGGGAGGGGGAGCACGAACGGGCGATCCTCCTTCATCACGCCCGCGCTCCAGGTCACCGCCCTCCAGCCCGGCCCCGGGACGCCGGCATCCTCCGCGATCGGGGCAACGTCCAAGCGGGCCGTCTCGGCGACGGCGCCCGTGCGCTGGCCGGTCAGGACCGTGAACCACAACATTGCCAGGGTGCCCGGCGCGGTCGCGTGTTCCGTCTGACCGAGCGTCCGGTATCGCTCGGCCACGGCCATGGTCCGGGCGAGCTCGTCGATCTCGGGCGCATGCCTGCGCTTCCCGGGCCGGTACTTGATCGACCACTGATCCTTCCACAACGGCCACTTCTCAGTCGCCTTCGCCATGCCGGACACGCCGCTATGGTTCGACCAGGCCCAGTCGAGCATCTCCCGTCCCTGGCGTACGGCCCGGGCGGCCGCGCTCTTCGAGTGCTCCGCAATGATTGTGTTCCGGATCCCCTGCAGGTCGGTGGCCGTGACCTCGCGGACCGGGCGCCGGGCGATCCGGTCGAAGGCCTTGTGGCGGAGGTACGAGGCGTAGGCGGGGAAGTAGTCGGGGTCGAGATCGGGGCGCTTCTCCTCAAGGAAGAGGTCGACCAGGTCGCGCCATTCCCATGGGCCGTGCCGCCGCCGGTCCTCATCGGATTGCCGTTCGATCTCGACGGGCCATGCCGCGTCCGCCGCGGTCTCGTGGTCGCCGCCGGTCGTGGCCATGGCATGCGCGTAGACCCGCACGTCGGGCCTGGGGTCCCGTCCGTCCCGGAGGTCCACCCGTGTTCGTTCGGCGGCCACGCGCGCGGCCGCCAATGGCACGGCCGCCATGTCGCCCAGTCGGATGGTCGAGGTCCTGGTCTTCAGGAGCCAGGTGCCGGACAAGGGCGTGACGCGCAGTGTCAGGCCGGGGCAGGCCTCGTCCGAGAAGTCGATCCCCCGCCCGGGGACCTTGCCGGCGGCGATCATCCGGCCCGCCTTTTTCACGTGCTCGGCCGTCAGTCGGGTCCGTTCCCGTGCGTATGTGCCCCGCGATGTCGCCATGCCCGTCTCCGTGGATACCACGTGGATACCACACGTCCGGCGAGCCGGCGCAAGAGTCCCCGGAAGCGGTCCACCGGGAAAAGCACTGCAGGATTAACGGGTTGCGCAGGCAGCGCCGGGGAGGGGGCGAGGCGTAAAGCCCGGGGGATCGTCCTTCCAAGCTGAATACCCGGGTTCGATTCCCGGTACCCGCTCCACTCTCTCCATCCTGAAAAGCCTTTTGACCCTGGCCCAATGGGGCAGGGGCTTAGCATCCTGCGGCTGTTTGCCTGGGCGGTGGATACCACCGACGAATCGTTTTCACGCCCCGTTGATCTGCTGCCGGGCGATCTTGAAGAGCTTGTCGATTCGGCGGACCTCGGCCTCTGGGCGGCACGGGTGCGAGCTGCGAGGCGACAGCCAGGACGACACCCCTCTCGCGACTGCGCGCAGCCCGTGCAGCCGGCTGGTCCGATCCACTGGCAGCCCTCGACGACGTCGAGCGGGCTATCGGCGGCCGTCCGTCACAGGCGGGACCCTGCAGATCGGCCTCGTGCTGAGCCTGTCGAAGGACGCCCCCGTAGGTGTCGCGGTGATCGTCGATGAAGGCGATCATGTCCGTGACCGGCGGTCGAGCTCGGCAACCGCAAAATACGCCAACGCCTTCCGGAGGATCGCGCTGCGCGGTCCTTCGGTTCGTTGGTCTCACGCAACTCGCGGTTCTCCCGCTCCAGCGCCTTGATCCGCTCGCGTTCGTCCGTGCTCGGGCCGCCGATCTTGGCTGCGATCGAGGTGATCGCAGCCCATTGCGAGGCATGCTCGCCCTGGTGGTCCAGGACCATCCGTACCGCGCGGGCACGGACCTCAGGGGGATACGGTGGGCTTCGCTTCGTCATCGCAAAGCCGTCGCGGGTCGATGAGCCTGAAGGGATGCGATGCAAACTGCGTATCCTCCGGCGCTGAGCGTAGGGGGATCCAAGGATCCGGCGACAGTTAATTAAAAATTAACCATTATCTTAAAGAAAGATAATTAATGCGGCACAACAAGCCGCGGCGATCATCAACTTCCAGACGATGACGTCGCCTTGTCTTGAGATGAATTAGTTCAGGTATAGTGGTCACTCTTCGAGTGACGACGACTTGGGCAACATTCGAAAACCGCTCGTGTATCCACAGCATCAGCGGGGCTGAGATGTACATCGTAGTTGATGAGCGGCAATACGTGGCTGCGGAGTATATCGCGGGCTTCGACGCCCAATCGGTTCCGGCGCGCAGCCTTCCGGGCTTCGCGTTCAAGGCATGGCTTAGCGAAAGTTCGGCGGGCGATCTCGACGCCGTCCGGGGATTCGTCCTCGGCGAGTGCGAGGAGCGCGCGGTCTGCACGGCCGCGATCCGTACCGTCTCCCAGGCGCCGATCATCGCCCTCAACGAAAGCCGATCCCTGGAGCAGACCCTAGACCTGTTCACCGCCGGCATAGACGACGTGGTGCGTCGTCCGGTTCATGTCCGCGAGATCCTGGCTCGGGCCGAAGCAATCCGTCGTCGCGGCCTGCGTGCCGGGGAGCAAAGCGCTCCGGCTCAGGATCGTCAGGGGCGCCTCAGGGTGTTCGCCGACGGACGTGATCCCGAGATCGATGGGGAAAGTCTCATACTGCCCCGGCGCGAGCGCCATATTCTCGAGCATTTCGCCCGCAACCGGGGCAGGCAGCTCACCCGCGCTCAGATCTTCAACGCCGTCTACGCCGATCATGGCAGCGACGTGGAGGAGAGCGTGGTCGAGGGACACATCAGCAAGCTGCGCAAGAAGCTTCGGATGCGCCTCGGCTACGATCCCATCGAGGCCAAGCGTCTGGCCGGCTACACCTTCGCCGGCTGAGCCCGGCGTGCACGAGCCGCACGAGCCCACGCCCCACCCGAGAATGCCCGCCGTCCTCCGGATCGGCGGGCATTCTCGTTTCCGCGACCGGACGGAGCGAACGCGAGCCGCGAGGCGGTTTCGCCTTCGCCGCGGTATCCCCCTTGTCCACAGGCGCCGAACCCCGCTGCCGGGGGAAGCCGGCCATTTAACGCTTAGGTGACGAACGCCGGTCAATTGTCCGGGTGTCGGTAGGCGCGGCCCAAAACGACGGGTTGCGGAACAATGGAGCCGGGAGGCGGGTCGCAGCCTCCGGCTTCAGGCTGCTCACGACTGCGACGTCCCTGCCGGGGCGGCGCGGCCAAGCACAGCGGATCGCCCCAAGGGGGCGAAGGCATGATGCCGTTTCGTTGTCCCGGTGCGAGCCCGGATGTCCCTGAGACTTTTCTCTTCGACACCTCTCGCACGGCAGGTCGTACATCATGACGAGTATTCTGACCAACAACTCGGCCACCATCGCGCTGCAGACGCTGCGCACGATCAATGCTGGCCTGGACACCACGAGCAACCGGGTCTCCACGGGCCAGCGCATCAGTTCGGCCGCGGACGGGGCAGCCTACTGGGCCATTGCCGCCACGCTGAAATCCGACAACGGCTCGCTCAGCGCCCTCAAGGACGCCATGAGCCTCGACAAGAACTCGGTGGATGCGGCCTCGGCCGGCCTCAACAAGGTCATCGACCAGCTGAGCGCGGTGAAGAACGCCCTGACCTCGGCCGCAAGCGGCGGCTCCGACAAGTCCAAGCTCCAGAACGACATCACGGTTGCCCTCAACGCCATCAAGAACTTCTCTGACAACACCGTGATGAACGGGTCGAACTGGCTGTCGGTGAAGTCGGACGATACCGGCTTCAGCGCCACCAAAAACCTCGTCGCCGCCTATTCGCGTATCGGCAGCACGGTCTCTGTGAGCAGGACGGTCCTCGATACGTCGAGCTTCGTTCTCTACGATTCCAAGGCGAATGCCTCTGCCGGCGGTGCCGGCGCCAAGGCAGCGGCTCTGACGGCCATCGCGGCTTCGGCCACGGATGCCAGCGGCTATACTGTGACTGTCAAGGCCGATACGACCGGCCCCGCCGTGAACTACCAGAAAGGGTTCATGGACACCCAGTATACAATCAATGCATCAACCACCGGCGTTTCCGTCGCGTCGATGAACATCACCACGGTCGGCGACGATCAGAAGATGATCAGCGCCTACATGAAGATCGTGGACGCGACTGCCCAACAGCTTCTGACCGGCGCCTCGGTGCTGGGCTCGATGTCGACGCTGCTCAAGTCGCAGCAGGACTTCACCCAGCAGCTCATGGATATCAACACGAGCTCCATCGGCTCGCTGGTGGATGCGAACATCGAAGAGGAATCCACGAAGCTGAAGGCGCTCCAGACCCAGCAGCAGCTCGGCGTCCAGGCCCTCAGCATCGCCAATTCCAGCTCGCAGAACGTCCTGTCCCTGTTCCGCTAAGAGTGCCTCCCAAAACTCCCGATAGATCGGAAGAGCANTCTATGGATATCAACACGAGCTCCATCGGCTCGCTGGTGGATGCGAACATCGAAGAGGAATCCACGAAGCTGAAGGCGCTCCAGACCCAGCAGCAGCTCGGCGTCCAGGCCCTCAGCATCGCCAATTCCAGCTCGCAGAACGTCCTGTCCCTGTTCCGCTAAGAGTGCCTCCCAAAACTCCCGATCACGATCGGTTCTCGCTTCCGGCACGACAGTGTAGCGGGAGTTTTGTGAGAGACACCAAGGGCCGACGCGGTCGCGCCCGGATGGTCGGGGCGCGATCCTCATCCGCATCGTTTGCCTCCTGCCGGGGCCCGGCGCGCCCTGTGGCGACGCCCTTCGCCAGTCATGGGCGCCCTCCGGAAAGTCCGGCCCTCGTCCGAACCCCGGCCTCCCCCAACGTCCGTCGCGCCGTCCTGCGGCGCGCGTGCGAAGCACAGCGGATTGCCCGTCGAGGGGCAAAGGCATGATGCCGTTCCACTGCCCCGGTGCGAGCCCGGATGTCCCTGAGCCGCCTCACGGCGGTCCTCCTCGGATCATAGGTTGCGTATCATGACGAGTATCCTCACCAACAATTCCGCCACCGTCGCCCTTCAGACGCTCCGCTCCATCAACGCCAGCCTGGACAATACGAGTAACCGGGTCTCCACGGGCCAGCGCATCAGTTCGGCCGCGGACGGGGCGGCCTACTGGTCCATCGCCGCCACGCTGAAATCCGACAACGGCTCGCTCAGCGCCCTCAAGGACGCCATGAGCCTCGACAAGAACTCCATCGACGCCGCCTCGGCCGGTCTCAACAAGGTCATCGATCAGCTGACCGTGGTGAAGAACGCCCTGACTTCGGCCGCAAGCGGCAATTCCGACAAGTCCAAGCTTCAGAACGACATCAGGGTCGCGCTGGATGCCATCAAGACCTACGCCGACAATACCGTGATGAACGGCTCGAACTGGCTTTCTGTGAAGTCCGACACGACCGGCTTCAGCGCCACGAAGAATCTCGTCGCCGCCTATGCCCGCGTGGGCAGCACCGTCTCGGTGAGCAAGACCACGCTGGATAGCTCCAGCTTCGTCCTCTACGACAAGACGGCCAGCACCACCGGCGGAACCGGTGCGTCGGCGACATCCCTCGCCGCGATCGCCACGGCATCGTCGATCACCGGCACGACGGACGACAACGGCTATCTGGTGGTCGTGTCGGCCACACCCGCCAAGAAGGGTTTCATGGATACGGAGTACGATATCCAGACCAACCTCGCCGGCAACGCCTCGAAGATCAAGACGACGGTCGCGACGATGGACATCACCGCCGCCGCCGTCGATACCAAGATCATCGCCGCCTACATGAAGATCGTGGACGCGACCTCGCAGCAGCTTCTGACCGGCGCCTCGGTGCTGGGCTCGATGTCGACGCTGCTCAAGTCGCAACAGGACTTCACCCAGCAGCTCATGGATATCAACACGAGCTCCATCGGCTCGCTGGTGGATGCGAACATCGAAGAGGAATCCACGAAGCTGAAGGCGCTCCATGGATATCAACACGAGCTCCATCGGCTCGCTGGTGGATGCGAACATCGAAGAGGAATCCACGAAGCTGAAGGCGCTCCAGACCCAGCAGCAGCTCGGCGTCCAGGCCCTCAGCATCGCCAATTCCAGCTCGCAGAACGTCCTGTCCCTGTTCCGCTGAAACCGACGCGACGTGCCGTCCGGCCCAAGGCCGGACGGCTCCGCACGGGCGGCCACTCATCCGGACGGATGCGTGGCCGTTCTCGTTCCCCGGCTCTGCGCACCGTGCAGTCCGGTCTCGGAGGAGATCGGCTCGACGAAAACAAGGCCGGCAAAATCGCCGCGTTGCCACCGCAAGGCGACGCGGTGGGTGCGCAGCTCGTGCCCGGCGATGAGCAGGGTGAACGTGTCAGGGAGGGCGAGGGCGCGCGTCAGCCACACCTTCGCCCCGAGGGGGGAGAGGTCGCGCACGATGCAAGGCAGAAGGATGTCGGGTTCCAGGACCAGCCGTCCCTGCTGCAGGATGCGGAAGCGTTTCGGCGAGGCCGCGCGCGGCGGGCGGTCGCCCTGGGCCACGGCCGTCCGCCAATCGGCCTTGTCTTCGTCCACCCGCGCGACTCCGGTCTTCCAGAACCGAAGCGGCTTAGCAGCGGTCTCGGACCCTGTCGATCAAGCCGTCCCAGACCGAAATTAACGACTTGTAAACCATGCTTGTGGAAGTGTCGGCTGGATCGAGTGCCACGCACCACGGCCATGACGCAACCGACTCTCCCCCCCTCCATCCGACCCGGATTTCAGCGCCCCTCGACTGGGACGCAGATGCTGCGTCGTGCCCGCGACGCCTCCATCGAGCGCGCAGCCATCGGCCTCTGCTTCACACTCGCGCTGGGTTCGGGCAGCTTTGCCGCCTATGCCATCGTCGGCAGCACCGGGCATTACTCGGTCCAACAGATCCTGCCGCCCTCGATCGGCGCCTTCGCATGGAAGAAGGGGATCGCTCCGTCGGGCGAGGCGGCCCTCGACATCGATCCCACGATCACCGGCTCGCTCCCCGACCGTTCCCAAACGCCTCAACTCTCCCACGCCACGGAAGAAACGCCCGCCCTGGCACGTGGCTACGTGTTGCGTCGGGTCACGAACGGCGTCGCCGTGGTCGAAGGACCGTCAGGTCTCCGCCAAGTCGTGCCGGGTGCCGTCTTGCCGGGAGCCGGGCGCATCCTGTCGATCCGGGACACGGGCGCGGGTTGGGTCGTCGTCACGACCGATACCATCATCGGGCCGACACCGCTCTGAGGCCAAGGTCCAGCCTGAGGCAAGCGAGCCCCTTTACGGATTTCACCACGAAAGCCGCGCTCCCCACGGCGCATCTTCTGACCGTCGATCCGGCCGACGCCCCCGCGCCGACCGTTCCCTCCGCCGCCGGAACCGGACCCTCCGCATGCTGAGCACCTTCACCAGCTATCGGTTGATCGCAAAAAACCTATCCCAGGCGATCCAGCGCAAGGGAGCGGAGAGCGCGGTGGCGCGCGAGACGGCGTATTATCAGGCCAACATCGAGAAGGTGAAGACGGTCGAGGACCTCCTCTCCAACCAGCGACTCTACGCCTACGCGATGAAGGCCCATGGCCTGGAGGACATGACCTACGCCAAGGCCTTCATGCGCAAGGTCCTGAACGAGGGCGTCGATGCCAAGAGCGCGTTCGCCAACCGCCTCACCGACGAGCGTTACAGGGCTTTTGCCAAGGTCTTCGACTTCAAGACTTACGGCGCCGACACGACCTTGCGCACGGCCACCAACGACAAGACCGTGGCGGCGTATCACCGCCAGCAGCTCGAAAACGATGCCGGCGCCGATGACACGGGCGTTCGCCTCGCCTTGTATTTCGCCCGCAAGGCGCCCGAAGTGACCACGGGCTACGCGGTGCTCGCCGATACGGCCCTGTCCCAGGTGGTGAAGACCGTCCTCGGCCTGCCCGACGCGGGCGCCAGCGAGACTGCGCTCGCCCGTCAGGCGGAACTCATCGAGACGAAGCTCGATCTGGCGAGCTTCAAGGATCCGGCCAAACTGGAGAGGTTCCTTCAGCGATTCACCGCGATCTGGGACGCGCAGAACAACGCCGCCGCCGCCCCGGTCCTCGGCCTGTTTACGGACAGCCCTTCCGCCGGGCTCGACGCGAACCTGCTCCTCAGCCTCCAGCGCATCCGCTCGGGGAGCTGAGGCCATGCAGAACGGTCTCTACGTGGCGCTCTCGGCGCAGGTCGCCATGGAAAAGCGCCTGAATGCGGTTGCCCAGAACGTCGCCAACCTCTCCACCAGCGGCTACCGGGCCGAGGACACGAAGTTCTCCGCCCTTCTCGCCCAGGCAAGCAAGGGGCCGGTGGCCTTCGCGTCGTCGGGAGACACCTACATCTCGCAGCGTGCCGGCCCGGTCACGAAGACCGATTCTCCCCTCGACGTCGCCGTGCAGGGGCAGGCCTGGCTCGCGGTGCGCGGGGCGAACGGCCCCGTCTATACCCGCGACGGCCGCATGACCATGGATGCCATGGGCCAACTCAGGACCCTCACCGGTCAGGCCATGCTCGACCCGGGTGGCGCGCCGATCCTGCTCGATCCCCAGGCCGGACCGCCGACCATCGGGCGCGACGGCAGCGTCTCGCAGGGGGTCAATCAAGTTGGTGCGCTCGGTCTGTTCACCCTCGATCCCAACAGCACCCTGCGTCGGGCCGAGCCCAACGGCGTCACATCGAGCCAACCCGCACAGGCCGTCCAGGATTTCACCCGCATCGGTGTGATCCAGGGCCACATCGAGGGCGCCAACGTCAATCCGGTCCTCGAGATGACGAAGCTCATTACCATCCAGCGCGCCTTCGAGAGTGCCGCCACGCTCACCGCCGAGACCGAATCCTCGTTCCAGGGGGCGATCCGGTCCCTGAGCCCGCAGGGGAGCTGAGACGTGCTCGATACACTCGACCGTCTCGGCGCGGCGCTGACGAACGCCCGCGAGGCCGTGCCCCTGGTGCGGGTCGCAGGCCCGATCCAGGAGGTCACCGCGAATGCGGCGCGGGTCGCCGGCGTCTCGCCCTTCCTCGCCCTCGGCGACCGGATGGGCTTCATGGTGCAGGGGCGCGAACAGGTGGGCGAGGTGGTGCGGGTCGATGTCGCCGGGGTCACCGTGAAACCGTTCGACGCCCGGATCGAAGCCGGGATCGGCACCTTGGCCTATCGCCTCGGCGCGCCGACCCTGCGGCCGGATCCGTCCTGGAAAGGTCGCGTCATCGACGGGCTCGGCCGCCCCATCGACGGGCTCGGCGACCTCGTGCCGGGCACCCGCGCCATATCCATCGACGCCAGCCCGCCTCCGGCCATGGAACGGGCGCGCGTACGAGCCCCCCTTCGTACCGGGGTGCGGGCGATCGATCTGTTCACGCCACTCTGCCTCGGCCAGCGCATCGGCATCTTCGCTGGCTCGGGGGTGGGCAAGTCGACGCTGCTCGCCATGCTGGCGGGGGCGGCGGGCTTCGACAGCGTGGTGGTGGCGCTGGTGGGCGAGCGCGGGCGCGAGGTGCGCGAGTTCCTCGAAGGTGCCATGGCGCCGAACCGGCACCGCGCCTGCATCGTCGTCTCCACCGGCGACGAGAGCCCGATGATGCGTCGGCAAGCCCCCAAGATGGCGCTCGCCATCGCGGAATCGTTCCGAGATCGCGGCGAATCGGTCCTGCTCATCGTGGATTCCGTGACCCGTTACGCCCATGCCGCCCGCGACGTCGCCCTGGCGGCCGGCGAGCCGGCGGTGGCCCGGGGCTACCCGCCGAGCGTCTTCTCCGACCTGCCTCGCCTGCTCGAGCGGGCCGGGCCGGGCCTCGACGGCACGGGGACCATCACGGGCATCTTTTCGGTGCTGGTGGACGGCGACGACCACAACGACCCCGTGGCCGACTCGATCCGCGGAACCCTCGACGGCCACGTGGTGCTCGATCGGGCCATCGCCGAACAGGGCCGCTACCCGGCGATTCACCTCCTGGGCTCGATATCGAGACTGGCGGGCGAGGTCTGGACGCCCGAGCAACACGAGCTCGTCCGCCGCCTCAAGGCGATGATGGCTCGTTTCGAGGAAACCCGCGACCTGCGCCTGATGGGCGGCTACCGGGCCGGCGAGGACCCCGATCTCGATCAGGCCATCACCCTGGTGCCGCGCATCTACGAGGCGTTGCGCCAGGAACCCGGCATGCCGCCGAGCCAGGACGCGTTCCTCGAACTCGCCCAATCGCTCCGGTCGTGAGGCGCGGCGCAGCTCCATGCAGACCCGACTTTCCCGGCCACGTTTGTCCCGGCCAAGCTCCGCACAAGCATTCGTCGTGCAAGTGTTCCACAAATCTCAATCACGCAAGGTGACGTCATGAGTCTCATCAGTGTCCTGCGCACCGGCGTGTCCGGCATGAACGCGCAGTCCAACCGTATCTCCACCGTGGCCGAGAACGTGCAGAATTCCAGCACCACCGGCTACAAGCGCACGTCGGCGGAGTTTTCCTCGCTCCTGCTCGAGAACAACACCAACAGCGCGTACAATTCGGGCGCCGTGGAAACGACGATCCGCCGCGCCATCAGCGAGGAGGGGTCGATCAACTCCACGACCTCGAAGACCGATCTCGCCATCAAGGGCAACGGCTTCTTCGTGGTGCAGGACGAGAACAAGGCTCCGCTCCTCACCCGCGCCGGAAACTTCGTCGTGGATGGCCCCACGGGCAACCTCGTCAATGCCGGCGGCTTCACGCTGATGGGGTACAGCCTCCTCGACGGAGCGCCGGTCCCGGCACTGAACAGCACCGCCGGCATGGTGCCGGTGAACATGAGCAGCCTCGGCATGCGGGCCACACCGTCCACGATGGGTATGATGGGAGGCAACATCTCCGCCGACACGCCCGATCTTACCGGTGCCCTGTCACCGACGAACTATTCCAAGAAGACGTCCATCGTCACCGTCGACAAGCTCGGCAACAGCGTCACGCTCGACGTGTATCTCGGCAAGGTGCCGGCCAACCCGGCTGCAACGCCCCCCATCCCCCAGAACACGTGGCAGGCCAGTGTCTATACGAGCGGCGGGACCGCTCTCACGAGCCCGCCCGTGACACTCTCGTTCGGGGCCGACGGCAAGCTCACCGGTGCCGAGGCCACCGCGGCCAAGACGAACTTCACCATCCCCGGCGGCGAGGCCTTCTCTCTCGACTTGAGCGGCGCCACGCAGTTCGCCGGAGGCTTCGACCTCGCGGGCGGCGCCAACGGCAGGATCCCCTCCGCCGTCACAGGCACCGAGTTCGGCGGCGACGGCACCGTTTACGCCACCTATGCGGACGGGACGAAACTCGCCGCCTTCAAGATCGCGTTGGCCGATGTGAAGAGCCCCGACAACTTGGAGCCGCGTGCCGGCAACGTCTTCCGGACCAACATCGAATCCGGCGACCTGCAGATCGGCTTCGCCGGGGTCGGCGGCTTCGGCTCGTTGAAGGCCAGCGCTCTCGAAATGTCGAATGTCGACGTGAGCTCCGAGCTCACCACCATGATCGAATCGCAGACGGTCTACACGGCCAATTCGAAGGTGTTCATGACCGGCAACGAACTGCTCGATACCCTCATGAACCTGAAGCGCTGACGAGCCGTCATGGCCCGGCCGCCCCTGGACGGGCGGCCCTTCGCGCTCTCCCCGCCGTGCCTCACCGGGCACGGCCCGCCATCCGCCCGCCAGGATACCGACGATGGGCCTTTCCCTCGCGCTCAATTCCGCCCGCTCGTCGCTCATGGCGACCTCGGCGCAGATCGCCGTGGCCTCGCGCAACACCGCGGGCGCCAACGACGCCTTCTACACGCGCAAGATCGCCAATCTCGTGGCGGCCGGAGGTGGCAGCGCGGTCACGATCCAGCGTGCGACGGACGCGGCGCTCTTCGACCGCAAGCTCTTGGCGACCTCCTCTGTCGCGGGCAGCGAGGCGATCCTCGACGGACTCAAGACCCTGCGTGAGACCATCGGCGACAGCGCCGACGCGAATTCGCCCGCCGCCCGCCTCGGCGCGCTCAACGCCGCGCTGCAGGCTGCGGCCAACCAGCCCGACGATGTCGAACTCGCCCGCAGCGCGGTGGACCGCGCCCGAGACCTCGCCGGCAGCCTCAACACCGCCGCAGCGACCGTCTACGCCGTGCGCGCGCAAGCCGATGCCGGCATGGCCGACTCGGTCGCGCGCATCAACGACCTTCTCGGCCAGTTCGAAACCGCCAACGCCGTCGTCACGCGCGGCACCGGAAGTGGCACGGACGTCACCGACGCCCTGGATGACCGCGACCGCATCCTGGCCGGCCTCTCCGAAGAACTCGGCATCACCACGGTGGTGCGCGCCGGCAACGATTTGGCGATCT
Organism: Methylobacterium sp. Leaf85; assembly: GCF_001422125.1. Taxonomy (NCBI): domain Bacteria; kingdom Pseudomonadati; phylum Pseudomonadota; class Alphaproteobacteria; order Hyphomicrobiales; family Methylobacteriaceae; genus Methylobacterium; species Methylobacterium sp. Leaf85. The sequence continues at coordinate 12,524 of NZ_LMME01000013.1, forward strand.
ACACCGACAGCGGCGTACCGCTGTTCGAGCGCACCGCCCGGCGCGTTGCCTTCACCCCGACCGCCACGTTCTCGGGCGGGAGCACGGGCCATGCCGTCACCGTCGACGGCGTACCGGTGACCGGGGCCGCCTCGCCGATGCCGCTGCGTTCGGGGCGCATCGCCGGCTTGTCCGAGCTGCGCGACCGCGTCGCCGTCACCTACGAGACCCAGCTCGACGGCATGGCGGGCGGCCTCATCGACGCGTTCGCGGAAACAGACGGCGTCTCCCGGGCCGCCGGCCTGTTCACGACCGGCCTCCCTGCGCTGCCGGGCAGCGGACAATTCGGCCTGGCAGCCGCGCTGCGCGTCAACGCCGCGGTCGATCCCCGGTCCGGTGGAGACCTCACCCTCCTGCGCGACGGCGGCATCAACGGCACGGCCTATCGCACCAACCCGGCCCCGGCAGCGACCGGTGCGGGCTATGCCGACCGCCTCCGCGCCCTTGCCACGGCGCTCGCGGCCGATCGTCCGTTCGATCCGGAATCGGAGCTTTCCACCCGTAGCGACCTGTTCGCCTTCGCCACCGCGTCGGCGGGCTGGCTCGAAGCCACGCGCAAGGCCGCGAGTACCGAATCCGACTATCAGGCGACCCTGCTGGCGCGCGCCTCGGACGCCTATTCCAACGCCGCCGGGGTCAATGTCGACGACGAGACGGCGACCACTCTCCAGCTCGAACGGTCATACACCGCTGCGGCCAAGCTGCTCACCATGGTGAACGACCTCCTGAAGACCCTCATGGACGCGGTGCGATAGACCATGCGGACCAACGCGATCTCCACGCTGAGCCTCTGGAATGCGCCGCGCACCGGCGTCGCGCGCATGCAGGCGGAGCTTGCCCGCGCAAACGAAGAGGTGGTCACCGGGCGCTACGCCGATGTCGGGCTCCAGCTCGGCAGCCGGACCGGACAGACGATCGGCCTGCGCCAGAAAATCGCCGAGCTGGCCGCTCTGCGCGACGGCAATGGCCCGACCGCGATGCGTCTCGCCACCGCGCAGGCGGCGCTCAAACAGATCCAGAGCGCGGCCGACGACACCTTGAAGGTCCTCAACGGCGTTCCCTCCAACCAGCGCGCCGCCCTGGTCAAGCAAGCCGCCTCGACGCAGCTCGCCGCGATGACGGCGGCCCTCAACACCTCCGTAGGTGGCCAGTTCGTCTTCGGCGGGACCAATACGGGACAGCCTCCCGTGAGCGGCACGGCGGCGACGGCCGCCTCCGCCTCGGTGGATGCGGCTCTGATGGCCAGGTACGGAGTTCCGCAGGCCAATCTCGTGCTGGGTTCGATCACGGGCGGGGAGATGAGCGCCTTCCTCGACAACGAGTTCGCCACGCAGTTCGACGCGGCCCATTGGAGCGCGGGCTGGTCGAGCGCCGGCTCTCAGCCCCTCACGAGCCGAATCTCCCTCACCGAGACGGTGCCGAGTTCGGCGAGCGCGAATGCCGAACCGTTGCGCAAACTCGCCATGGCCTACACCCTCGCCTCGGCCCTCGACCTGACGAAACTCTCGCCCGATGCGCAGAGTGTGGCCACGGACCGGATCGTCGGCCTTCTCGGCGAAGCCAGCGGCGGCCTGATCGGGATGCAGGCGGATCTCGGTCGCTCAGAAGCCGCGATCACCGACGCCAACACGCGTCTCGACTCCCAGAAGGCGCTGATAACGACCCGGATCGGGGACATGGAAGGGGTCGACACCGCCGAGACCAAGACGCGGATCGACCATCTCACGACGCAGATCCAGATTTCCTACGCGCTGACCTCGCAGCTGCGCCAGCTCAGCCTCGTCTCCTACCTCTGACGCTCCCGTTCGACCGTCACGATCCCGATCAAGCGCCCCCACACCCTCAACCCGGATCCAGCGATGTACCAATTCTCCTACGCCGAGATCCTCGCGGACGCTCCCGAGATCGGTCGCGAGCGCGAGCGCGCCGCCTTCGACCGCGCCCTGGACCTCCTGCGGATCGCCACGCGACCGGATGCGAGCATCGCCGACCGCGAGACCGCGGCGACGTTTCTGCACGAATTATGGGGTGTCCTCATCAATGACCTGCACAGTTCCGAGAACGCGCTGCCCGATGCACTGAGGGCGGACCTCATCTCCATAGGCCTGTGGAGCATGCGTGAGATCGGCGAAGTTCTGCGCTCGCCCGAGCACGGGCTGGCCAACCTCATCGAGGTGAACACCTCGATCCGTGACGGCCTGCGGTGAGACGGACCATGCGGCTCTCCCTCCGCGCCGGCGAGCGCGTCTTCATCAACGGCGCGGTGGTGCGCGCGGACCGCAAGGTCACGCTCGAACTTCTCAACGACGCCACCTTCCTTCTCGAGACCCACGTGCTCCAGGCGGAGGCGGCGACGACGCCCCTGCGCCAGCTCTACTTCGCCATCCAGACCGCCCTGATCGATCCCGCCGATGCCGAGCAGGCGCGCGACCTCTCGCGCACGCTTCGGACGGGACTTTTGGCGGCCATCGTCGATGCCGAGTTGCGCGAGGGCGTGGTCGCGGCGGGCACGCTCATGGAGTCCGGGCGCCTGATCGAGGCGCTCAAGTTGATCCGTGGGCTCTACCCCCGAGAAGCGGCGGTGCTCGCCGCGGCACCGCTCGCCGCGATGCCACCCCCAGCCGGTTCCGACCCGATCGCCAGAGAAAGACAGCCCCGATGACCGTCACCACCGTCACCGGCCCGACAGCGACGTCACAGACCACGACCACGGCCGCCGCCACCAAAACCGCGACCGGCCTCGCCGGGTCGCTGAACGCCGATACGTTCCTGACCCTGCTGATGACGCAGCTGAAGAACCAGGATCCGACCAAGCCGATGGATTCCACGGCCTATGTCAGCGAACTCGCCACCTTCTCCCAGGTGGAGCAGGCGACCAAGACCAACACCAAGCTCGATTCGCTGCTGTCGTCGAGCTTCCTTTCACAGGCCGACGACATCATCGGCCGCACCGTGACCTCCTCGGACGGCACGGTGACGGGCAAGGTCCAGTCGGTCAGGATCACCAACGAGGGGGCGCTCGCCCGCCTCACCACCGGGCAGGACGTGCTCTTGATGCAGGGAATCTCGCTGTCGGAATGATCCCGGACGGCGATGAGCGGGATGCACGGGCGTCCGTCCGCGCGAAGGCACAGCCGCGGTCTTCCGCCGGACGCGTCATTCGCCAGGAATGGGCGCATCCGAGTATGAGGTGCCCCGCGCGGCCGAAATGGTCTAGACATCCCGCGAACGCCATTGAACCGACCGGCTCAGACCTCTCTCGCACGCAGAGAGGCAACCCGCCGCGATCCGCCTGGGATCGTCCCGAAGGTCCCTCGAAGAAGGTTTCAGCGCGGATGAACGAGGTCGATGCCCTCGAACTCGTGCGTGCCGCGATCTGGACCGTGATCGTGGGCGCCGGCCCCGCCATCGGCGCTGCGATGCTGGTCGGCATCGGCGTGGCGTTGCTGCAGGCCCTCACCCAGATCCAAGAGGTGACCCTCACCTTCGTGCCTAAGATCGTGGTGATCCTGCTCGTGCTCCTGGTCACGAGTTCCTTCATCGGTGCACAGATCTACACCTTCGCCGAGATGACCTACGGGCGCATCGTCACCGGGTTCTGACGCGGCCTCCGAAGTGCGGATGGAGGGCCATGCAGCGCCGGCCGTCGGGCGAGTGCAATCCTCGAGCTCATGGTTCGGCAGGCCCGGCTTCGAGATCGGCTCCGATCCGGATCGGCGGGCGAGGCAGGCCGGGAGGGTGACCCGACCCCATCCCCACGCAAGCTTGAGGCGCGAAAAGACCCCGTTCATTCACGGGGTAAGCATCCGCCATGGCGGCAAGCGACGCGATCGTTATCGAGCGCAGGTCCCAGAGGGACATCGGGTTCGCGGCGGGGATCATCGCCATCCTGGCGATCCTGTTCCTGCCGGTGCCCGCGATCCTGCTCGATATCGGGCTGGCCTTCTCCATCGCCCTGTCGGTCCTGATCCTGATGGTGGCCCTGTGGATCAAGAAGCCACTGGAATTCTCCGCCTTTCCCACCGTCCTCCTGATCGCGACCCTGCTGCGCCTGGCGCTCGGCATCGCCACGACCCGCCTGATCCTCGCCAACGGCCAGAATGGCGTCTCGGCAGCCGGTCACGTCATCCAGGGCTTCTCGCAGTTCGTGATGAGCGGCGACTTCGTCATCGGAATCGTGGTCTTCCTGATCCTGATCACGGTGAACTTCCTCGTCATCACCAAGGGTGCCACGCGTATCGCCGAAGTGGGGGCCCGCTTCACCCTCGACGCCATTCCAGGCAAGCAGATGGCGATCGACGCCGATCTCAATGCCGGGCTCATCGACGACAAGGAGGCGCAGCTGCGGCGGCGCGAGCTGGAGGAGGAGAGCGCCTTCTTCGGCTCCATGGACGGTGCCTCGAAATTCGTGCGCGGCGAGGCCATCGCCTCGCTCATCACCATCGCCGTCAACGTGTTCGGCGGCATCATCATCGGCACCACACGCCACGGCATGCCCCTCGGCCAGGCCGCCGACGTCTTCACGAAGCTTTCGGTGGGCGATGGCCTCGTCTCGCAGATCCCCGCCCTGATCGTCTCGCTGGCCGCCGGCCTCCTCGTCTCGAAGGGCGGAACGCGGGGCACGGCCGAGCAGGCGGTCATCGGCCAGCTCGGTGCCTATCCGCGCGCGCTGGCCGTGGCCTCTGCCCTGATGTTCCTGTTCGCTCTGGTGCCGGGCCTGCCCTTCCTACCGTTCATGATGCTCTCCGGGCTTATGGCGTTCACGGCCTACGCGATCCCGAGGAAGATCGCCGCGCAGAAAGCCGTGGTCGATGCGAGGATCGTGGCGGAGGAGGAGCAGAAGCAGATCGCGGTGCGCGAATCGGTCAAGGAATCCCTCAAGACCCCGGAGATCGAGCTCTGCCTCGGGCGCCAGGTCTCGGCTCAGCTCCAGACCAGTCATTCCGAACTGCCGCACCGGGTCGCCAAGATGCGCCGCAAGTTCGCGCGCCAATACGGTTTCGTGGTGCCCGAGATCAAACTCACCGACAGCCTCGCCCTGCCGCCGAAATGCTACCAGATCCTCGTCCACGGCACGGTGGTGGCGACCCAGGAGATCCGCCCCGGCGAGCTCCTCGTGGTGGTGGGCGAGGGGCCGGTGCCGGACGTGCCCTACGACGAGGTCCGCGAGCCCGCCTTCGGCATGAAGGCGTGCTGGGTGCTCGACAGCTACGGCGCCGAGGTGCGGCGCGGTGGTTTCGAGCCCATCGACGGTGCCTCCGTGCTCCTCACCCACCTCTCCGAGGTGATCCGCAACAACCTGCCCCAGCTCCTGTCCTACAAGGACATGCGCAACCTGCTCGACAGGCTCGATCCCGAGTACAAGCGTCTGCTCGACGAGATCTGCCCCTCCCAGATCTCCTATTCGGGCCTCCAGGCGGTCCTGAAGCTCCTGCTCTCGGAGCGGGTCTCGATCCGCAACCTCCATCTCATCCTCGAAGCCGTGGCCGAGATCACGCCCCATGCCCGGCGCGCCGAACAGATCGCCGAACATGTCCGCATGCGCATCGCCCAACAGATCTGCGGGGATCTCGCCGAGAATGGAACCCTGGCCGTCCTGCGCCTGGGCAGCGCCTGGGACCTCTCCTTCCACCAAAGTCTGAAGCGCGACGCCAAGGGCGAGGTGATCGAGTTCGACATCGACCCGCGCCTCGTGGAGCAGTTCGGCACCGAGGCCGCGGAGGCGATCCGCAAGCACATGCGCGAGACCCGCAGCTTCGCCCTCGTCACCGCTCCGGACGCGCGCCCCTATGTGCGCATGATCATCGAGCGGCTCTACCCGACCCTGGCCGTGCTCTCGCATCTCGAAATCGCCCGTGGCGTCGAGATCCGCTCGCTGGGCACGATCTCGTGAAGGCGGCGGCGCACATCCGGATCCGGGCCGTCACGCCGCCGCACGCCTTCGGATCCCCGCGAGTGGATGCGCGCGCGCGCGGTCCTGCCTGATGGACTCGCTTCTCGCCCCGGAGAGCTTTCTCGCCACCTTTCTCATCTTCTGTCGGATTGGCGGTTGCCTGCTCGTGGTGCCGGGATTTTCGAGCCCGCGCATTCCGGGCCAGGTGCGCCTGCTCATCGCGCTCTCGACGTCCTTGGCGCTCACGCCGCTGCTGCTGCCGCTGTTCCAGGCCAAGCTCTCGGCGCAGAACCCCGCCACGACGCTGCAATGGATCTTCACCGAGAGCTTCACCGGCCTCGTCATCGGCTTTCTCGGGCGCATCTTCTTCGTGGTGCTGGATACGGTGATGAACGCCACCGCCACCATGGTGGGGTTTGGCGGCATGCCGGGCTCGGTGGCCGAAGGCGTCGATCCGGTGCCGGCCGTGGAGGCGCTGATCCTGATGGCCGCCGCCGCCCTGTTGTTTGCGGCCGACCTGCACTGGGAGCTGTTCCGCGGCCTCGTCGATTCCTACAGCCGCATTCCCCCGGGCGAGGGAATCGGGTCGCAGGCGGCCCTGGTTCGGATCGTCGATCAAGTCACGACGGCCTTCGTCCTGGGCCTGCGCATCACCTCGCCGTTCATCGTCTACGCGGTGGCGGTCAATCTGGCCGCCGGCTTCACCAACAAGCTCGTGCCGGCCATTCCCGTCTTCTTCATCGCCACCCCGTTCATCATGGCCGGCGGGCTGCTTCTGCTCTACTACCTGTCGAACGAGTTCATGACGCAGTTCCTGGCGGGCTACGTCGATTACCTGCGTAGAGGGTAGCATGACGACTCGCCTGCGCCTCGATCGTGCCAAGCGCCTCCTGGCGGTGCAGGCCCAGATGCGCGGCATCGCCGAGCGTGACCTCGCCGACACCCGTCGCCGCGGCGTCCGGGTGGAGGCCGACCGCGCCGCGATGCTGGCGACCCTGGCGGGCGAAACCATGCACGGCCTCTTCCTCGACGCCGCCGCCCGCCGCCTGCGGGCCTTGGCCGGCGAGGCCACGGAACTCGACGTCACGGCGGCGCGCCAAGCAGCGGCGGTGCAGGCGCGGGGGCTGGCCGAGAAACGCGCCGAGCGCCAGGTCGAGGGTCTCGCCAAGCTCCGGGATCGCGAGCTGGAGCAGCGGGACATGCTCGAACAGCTCGATCTCATGGTCGCGCGCGCAACCTCCGGCGGGCCGGGCTAGCTCCGGTCCTCGCCGTCGACGGCGGCACCGCGACCGCGGATCGTCGCGGGGCGCGTGCGTGACCAATCCCGGCGGGGTACCCGGCTCAAGCTTCCCGCAAGCCACGGGGCCTATCGCTCGAGGCCGATCCCAACCGCACCCGTCCGGTGGCCATGAGCATCTCCCCTCCCACCGATATCGTCCTCGACGTCGCACGGGCGGCCGACCCGGCCCGCTACCAGGAAGCCGCCTCCAAGCTGGGGACGCCCGGCAGTACCGATCCGGCCGCGTTCGGAGACGCTTACCGCATGGCCGGCGCCTCGGTGCACATGCCGCTCGACGCCAGAGGGGCACTCACCGCCCTGCAGACGGACAACGCTGTCTCGGGGGCCGGCAAGGCAGGCGATCCCTACAAGCAGTTCGAGGCCTTCGTGCTGCGCCAGTTCGTGGAGACAATGATGCCCTCCAAGGCCAGTGCCGTGTTCGGCAAGGGCAATGCCGGAGGGATCTGGAAATCGATGCTTGCCGAGCAGGTCGGCACGCAGATCGCCAAGGCGGGGGGCCTCGGCATCGCCCGCATGCTGGAAGCGGCACGTCCGTCGGCGGCCGCCTCCGTTGCGGCGCCCGCCGCAAAAACCGCCACCGACGTCTGAACGCCCTCCGGAGAGTCCCCCATGCTGCTCGCATCCCTGAAGCGGCTCGAAGCCACCGTCACGGCCGAGACCGAGGCGCTGCTCGCCCACCGCCCCCTCGACCAGGAGGCGGCGAACCGGCGCAAGAGCCAGAGCCTGCTCGAACTCACCCGCCTGACCCGCGACCTCGACACGGACCGGATCGCCCCCGAGGTCGCGGACATGCTCGTGCGCGTGCGCGGCGCCCTGGAGCGCAACCAGGAGGTGGTCGGCCTGCACCTGCGGGCGGTGGAGGAGATCTCCGGCATCGTGTCCGGTGCCATCCGGGAAGCGGAATCCGACGGCACCTATTCCAGTTTCCCCGGGCGCTGAGAACCGGCCCCCATGACCCGCATCCTCATCACCGGCCTATGGATCTGCGCCCTGACGATCGTGTCCTGCTATGGCGCGGTGACCTGGGGTGCAGGCTTGTTCGGCAAAAACACCGAGCCTTATCTCGAAGGTCTACAGTATCAGAAGCTGCCGCCCATCAACATACCCATGGTGGCCGATGGAAAGGTCCAAGGATACATCATTGCCGTGCTGGTCTTCACAGCTGATGCGCGGTTGATGCACACGTTGTCGGTACCACCCAACGCCTTCGTGGTGGATGAAGCGTTCCGACAGATCTACACGGACCCACAGATCGATTTCAAACGTCTGTCCCGCTACGACGTCACCCACCGGCTGGCCGAAATCCGCGCCCGCGTCAACGCACGGCTCGGCTCCGACGTGGTCAAGGACGTGCTGGTGGAGGAGTTCAACTTCGTCGCCAAGCGTGAAGTGCGATCGTAGGGCGCCTCATTCGCCGAAGGCGATATCGAGGAGCCTGGAATCCGCTAGCAGCGCGGCGAGGCGTCGGTCGGCCTCAGCGGCGCCCGCGAGCACCATGCCGCCGCAGACCTCCCCGGTCCCGGCGAGCGCATAGCGGAGCACGGTGGTCGGCTGGAGACCGCTGGCGGAGGTCACGAAACCCTGGAGGCGGCCGGCCCGGGCGCTGTCGCCGTTGACGAGGGCGAGGCCGGCCTGCCGTCCGCGCAGGGCCGTGGGGGTCAGCGAGAGCCGCGCCCGGCCCGATTGCGCCATGGCGCGGTGCGGGCCAGCCAGGGCCACGAGAATGCCGGGCGAGAAATGCAAGCCCCCCTCGAAGGCGACTGGCCGGTCTCCGGCCATGAAGCGGTCGAGGACGACGAGGCCGGAGAGATCGTCGAGAACCGCGAAGATCCGGGTGTGGAGATAGTCCGGCCCATGCCCGTTCGTGGCCAGCACATGGAGGCTCGCCCCGTCGAGACGCGTCGTGCCGACATGCCACGCCTCGCCTGCCATGGGCTCACGCCGGTCAGGCATCGCCACATTGTGGGCGCTCGCCGAACGGAGGAAGTGACGCGCCACTCCCGTCTCCACCTGTGACGACCCGCCGGCCTCCACGATCCAGCGCACGCCCTCGCTGGAATAGACGAAAGAGGTGGCGTCGCGATGGGTGGAGGCCGCCGAGGCACAGGCGAAGTACCCCCAGCCGCGCCCCGGCGCGTCGTGGCGCATGGCGAGCAGGCCGGCAGCGTGATGGAGACGATCGGCGGCCTCGTCGCGTTTCGGCCGGGGCAGGCTCGGCCGCTCGCGCAAGTCGCGCGCCTGGGCCGACCAGCGCTCGGCGTCCCCCCCCCGCGCCGGGGCGGCCCGGAGGCGGCCGATCCACCCGGCATGGTCCTCCCCGTGCGGCGCATCGCCGAAGGGAGGCAGGCGCCCGCCCGGATCGAGCAGGCCGGCCAGGCTGGACAGGGCCGCGGCGGCGGCGCGCGCCATGACAGCTTCGAGATCCACATCCCCGAATGCGGCCGCGCTCAGGCTCCGGAGGAGGGTGGCGAGCTCCAGGCGCTGGTGCGGAGTGGCATCCGGAAACCGGGGCGGTTCTTCGAGAAGCGGTGCGAGCCCGTCGCGCAACGCATCACCGGCGAGGGACAGCCAATGGTCGGAGAGCGGTAGACGCGGCAGGGCGCGGGCAAGACCCAGGAGCACGGCGGCTGTCTGAATCTGGTGGAGCGAGCGCCCGAACGTATTTTGCCCGATGATCTCCGCGAGGGCGAAGCCGTGTCGCGCCGCCTCGCCGACGAGGGTGAGGGAGGCGGCCCCCCCCGCCTTTCCGGCGAGCGCCAGCAGCCGCACGAAGATCTCCGTGCGCACGGCCAGGGCGGCGGGATGCATGGCCAACCCGTCCGTGAGCGCCCCCCAGGGGTTGGCGCGCGACCACGACAGCGCCAGCCCCACGGCGGTGGACGCCCCCCCCGGCGTCTCGGCGATGTCGATCAGCCAGCCCAAGGACTGGTACTCGATGCGCCAGGGCACCGAACGGAACGGATCTTCGCCCCATGCCGGCGGGGAGGGCAAGGTCCAGACGGGAGCGCCGGCGAGCCGCAGGGTCCGGTCGAGGCCCGCGGCCCGATGCGCATCGCCGCGCTGGATGGTTCGGGCGCGGGCGAGCACCGGGGTGAGGGGGGCCACGGCCTCGGGCTGCGGGCACCAGTCCGTCATCGCCGCGACGGGCATGGCCAGGCGCTCGGCCACGCGCGCCAGAAAATCCTCGGCCGCGAGGAGATCGTCGCCGCACAGACTCTCGAGGCGCAGGCGATCCTCGAGGGAGACCTCCGGGGCGCCGAGCAACTCGGCCTCGCCTGCCGCATCGTCCGCCTCCCAGGTGGCGAAGCCCACCTGCACGCGGGCCGCGCCCGCCACCGGTGCGAGCGCCAGGGTGAAGCGCCGGGCCTGCTGCTGGGCCGAGAGATCGATGAGGGCACCCAGCGCCGGTATCGCGATCGTCCCCGGATAGGGTGGCGGCAGAACCGTGCCGTCCGCGTCCCGGTAGACGACGCGGGCGAGGGCGGCATGGGCGCCCGGCCTCGCCGTGAACAACTGCCCGCGCAGCACGAGCCCGCTGCCCGGTACGAGGGCGTAATCGAGCCAGTCGGGCTCCGGACCGAAGCGACGGCGCGGACGCGGCGACAGGCTCGGTGACGGCCCCTGACCCAAGACGGCCTCCGACACGACGAAGGGGTGCGTGTTGCGCCAGGACCGCACCGTGACGGTTACACGCACGGCCGGGGCCGGCACCAGGAAGGCGAGCCGCACGAGGCCCGTGCGGGTTCCCTGCTCGTCGAGCTGGTAAGCTGGACCCGCGACCCAGGCCCCGTGCGGATCGAGCAAGGTCCGGTCGAGGCCCGGCACCTGGTCGAAATCCAGGCTCGAACCGTCCCTAGCGAGGAAGTCGACGCCGACGAGGGCGAAATCGATGGCGCTTCCGGCGGTCTCGGCCCCGTCCCAGGCAAGCCCGAAAGTCAGGCTGCACCACGTATCCGGCGCGAGATCGTCGAAGGCCAGCACCACCCGCGAGAAACGGTTCCTGGCCGGCACCAAGTGGGTGCCTTCACCTGAGCCCGGCGCCGCGCCGCCGGCATAGCGAACCGCCCGGGGAAGCAGGAGACGCGGCAACCGAGCCTGCAAGGGTCCATGCGAGGGCGCGCTCAACGGCTGCCGCCCGGGCCGGACGGCCCCGTAAAATGTGTATCGCCGCGCCGCATCGAGCCCTCGTGCCGTTCGGACTGGAGCGCGCCGGGCCGCCCTGTCAACTCCGACAGCTTGCGTCAGCCTGGGACAAGATTGGTTCCCTAGGAAATCGTCACGACCGATCGATTTCCCGGAACCCGCGATGACAGGCGTCTACCTCTTCGACCTCGCCTCGCAGCAAGCCCGCTACCTCGCGGTGCGGCAGGCCACGATCGCCAGCAACGTCGCGAACGTGAACACGCCGGACTACAAGGCGCGTGATGTGGTGCCGTTCGCCGACGTGATGGCGCGCACCGCCGCCACGTCGGGCATGACCATGACGACAAGCACCCACATGAGCTCGAGCGAGGGCGCCATTCCGATCAAGCCCGTCAAGGCGGACGATGCCTGGGACGCGCTCGTGACGTCGAGTTCCGTGAGCCTTGAGCAGGAGATGCTCAAGGCCGGGCAGGTCAGCCGCGAGCACAATCTCAACATGGGCATCGTGAAGGTCTTCGACCGGATGCTGCGGGCAGCGGTGCGGGGCAGTTGATGATCGATCCGCTCACCGCCTCGACGCGACTGGCCAGCGCCGGAATGGAGGCGCAGTCCCTCCGCCTGCGCATCGCCGCCGAGAACGTCGCCAATGCCCAGTCCGTCGGCGATGGGCCGGGTGCCGACCCGTATACGCGAAAGACCGTCTCGTTCCGGGCGGCCATGGACCGGGCCGCCGGTGGCCCGACGGTCGCCCTGCGGAACATTGGCACCGACGATGCCCCGTTCCGCATCGAGCGCGACCCCGGCAACCCGGCGGCCGATGCGGACGGCAACGTGAAGTTGCCCAACGTGAACGTGCTCATCGAGATGGCCGACATCCGCGAGGCCAACCGCTCCTACGAAGCCAACGTCCAGGTCATCAAGCAGGCCCGCGCCATGGTCGCCAGCGTCATCGACCTCCTGAAATCCTGAGCCCGCAACGATGATCGACGCTCTCGCTTCCATCTCGGCCTTCGACAAGGCCGCCTCCCTTTTCCGCACCGATGGGGCCGCCCCGGTCCAGCGGGCGAGCCAGCCGGCCGTCACGTCCGCCGTGGCCGGTCCCGCCACGGATTTCGGCGACGTCATGGCGCAACTCGCCTCGAGCGTGCGCACCTCGCTGCGCACCGGCGAGGCCACCGCGATCCAGGGCATTCAGGGCAAGGCCTCGACGCAGCAGGTGGTGGAGGCGGTGATGTCCGCCGAGCAGAGTCTGCAGACCGCCATCGCCGTGCGCGACAAGGTGGTGGCCGCCTATCTCGAACTCAGCCGCATGGCGATCTGAAGGACATTTCGTCATGAGAGCACTCGCCATCGCCGCCACGGGCATGAACGCCCAGCAGATGAACCTCGAAGTCATCGCCAACAACATCGCCAACCTGAACACCACCGGGTTCAAGGGCGCGCGGGCCGAGTTCACCGACCTGCTCTATCAGGCCGAGCGCCAGCAGGGCGCACCGAACCAGGCGGGACAGGAACCGGTGCCGGAGGGTGCGATGCTGGGCTTGGGTGTGCGCACCGCCGCCATCCGCAACCTGCATCGCCAGGGACCGCTCGCCCAGACCTCGAACCAGCTCGATCTGGCGGTCAACGGCCGAGGCTACTTCCAGATCACCAATCCCAACGGGGAGATCAACTACACCCGCGCCGGTGCATTCAACCGCAACAATGCCGGCCAGATCGTGACCCTCGAGGGCTACGCCCTCGATCCGGCGGTGCTGATCCCCAACGGCGCCACCGACGTGACCGTGAACCAGTCCGGACAGGTCTTCGCCAAGATCGACGGACAGGTGGCTCAGCAGAATCTCGGTCAGATCACGCTCGTCAACTTCGCCAACGATTCCGGCCTCGAACCGCTCGGCAACGGTCTCTACCGCGAGACGCCCGCCTCCGGCGCCCCGGTGGTGGGCGCACCGGGCGATCCGAGCTTCGGCAAGCTCCAGCAGGGCTATCTCGAAAGCTCGAACGTCGACCCGGTCAAGGAGATCACCAACATGATCACCGCCCAGCGCGCCTTCGAGATGAATTCGAAGGTGATCCAGGCCGCCGACGAGATGGCCGGCACCGTCTCCAAGGGCATCCGCTGACCCCGGCGGTCGGTCGCCGACCGCGCGTCGCTCTACGCCATTCCCCCGCAGCAATTCCCAAGGGCGCGACCATCATGGGTCAATCCATTCTCCCCGCACGTGCGGCCGGTCTGCTCGCGGGGTGCGCCCTCGCGCTGGCGGGCGCGGCTGCGCGGGCGACCGACCTGATGCTGCCGGTGCCGACGGTGACGATCTACCCCGGGGACACGATCAAGGAGAACCTGCTGCGCCTCCAGGCCTATCCGGAGACCTTCAGAGCGCGCACCGCCGTAATCGACGCGCCGATGGCCGTCGCCGGCCGCACCGCCCGCCGGATGCTCCTGCCCGGCGAGCCGATTCCGGTGAATGCCGTGGACGATCCCCGCCTCGTGAGCCGCGGAACGCCGACCCAGATCGTGTTCGAGGAGAACGGTCTCTTCATTACGGCGGTGGGGGCGCCGCTTCAGAACGGGGGATTGGGCGACGTCATCCGTGTGCGCAACACCGACACCAACCGCATCGTCCTCGGCACCGTGATGGCCGACGGCCGCATCCGCACCGGGGACAAGTGATGCGCCGCCTCATCGCGTTCCTGGCCGCCCTGGTCCTCGCCCTGCCGGTGCCCGCCAATGCCGGCGGGACGCGGATCAAGGACATCGCCACCCTGAAGGGCGTGCGCGACAACCAGCTCGTGGGCTACGGCCTCGTGACCGGCCTCCAGGGCACGGGCGACACGCTGCGCAACGCCCAGTTCACGGAGCAATCCCTGCAATCGATGCTCGACCGCATGGGCATCAACGTGCGGGATGCGCGCCTGCGCACCCGCAACGTCGCCGCCGTGATGGTCACCGCAGACCTGCCGCCCTACACCGGGATCGGCTCGCGCATCGACGTCACCGTGACCTCGTTGGGCGATGCCACCTCGCTGAAGGGCGGCACGCTCCTCATGACGCCGCTGATGGGCGGCGACAACCTCACCTACGCCGCCGCGCAAGGGCCGCTGGCCGTCTCGGGCTTCGTCGTCGCCGGCCAGGCCGAGAGCCTGACGCAGGGCGTGCCGACGGCCAGCCGCATTCCCAACGGCGCCCTCATCGAGCGCGAGGTGCCCGGCACCTTCCGCGACCTGCCCGAACTCGTGTTCGAGCTGAAAAACCCCGACTTCAAGACCGCCACGATGGTGGCGGACGCCATCAACGCCTATGCGCTGCGCCGCTTCAACCAGCGCGTGGCCACCCCCCGCGACCAGCGCGCCGTGTCGCTCATCCGCCCGCGCAACATCGCCCAGACCCGGTTCGTGGCCGAGATCGGCGATCTCACCATCAATCCCGACACCCCGGCCCGCGTCGTGGTGGACCAGCGCACCGGCACGGTGGTGATCGGACGCAACGTCCAGATTTCCATGGTCGCGGTGACGCATGGCAACCTCACCCTGAGGGTGACCGAGGCGCCGGAGGTCTCGCAGCCTGCACCCTTCTCCAACGGCGTGACCACGGTGGTGCCCCGTACCGAGGTCTCGGCCACGGAAGGCGGCGGGCGCCTCGCGATCCTCGGCGGCTCCGACCTGCAGACCCTGGTGCGCGGCCTCAACCAGGTCGGCCTGAAACCCTCCGATATCATCTCGATCCTGCAGGCGGTGAAGACCGCCGGCGCCCTCCAGGCGGAGCTCGTGGTTCAATGAGCAGGACGGCTTCACGGCTGGCCGGCGCGGCCCCGTTGACCTTGGCCCCGGCGCGGCCTCCCGCCGTGTTCGGCCCGATGACGGCGCGGATACTGGCGCTCGTGCTCCTCATCGCACTCGTGTCATGGTTCGCCCCGGCCTGGGCGGTGGAGGGCGCGCCCAAGACAGTGGCGGGCATGAATCCCGGCCCTTTCCCGAAGGCGCCCGCGAAGCCCGCGACGGTCAAGCCCGGTGATGGGGCGAGGCCCGAGGCGGTGGCAGCCGCCGAGCCGGTCAAGTCCGCGGAAGTGGTCAGGCCCACCGAGGTCGTTCATGTGGCCGAGGCCCCCCAGCCGACGGCCCCGCCAGCGCCCAAGCCCCCGGCCTATTGCGCCGGCATTGCGGATGCGGCGGCCGATGCGCGCTTCGCCTGGCAGAAGGAGCAGCTTGCCGCTCTGGAAAAGCAGGTCGAGGAGCGCATCGCCCGGCTCGAGGCCAAGCGCGCGGAATACGAATCCTGGCTCGCACGCCGCAATGCCTTCCTGTCCAAGGCCGATGAGGGGGTGGTGGCGATCTACACCAAGATGCGGCCCGATGCCGCCGCCCTTCAGCTCGCCAACATGCCCGACGAGTCGGCGGCCGCGATCCTGACAAAGCTGAACGCCCGCACCGCGAGCGCCATTCTGAGCGAGATGGAAGCCGCCCGCGCCGCGCAGCTCGCGCGGATGATGACGGATGCGGGCAAGAAAGCCCGTGAGAGCGAGAAATCCTGATGTTGTCTCCCATGAGCCCCGCACCGACGCCCCCTGAGCGCGCCGTCCTGCGCCTTGCGCGCCTTGGCCTGCTGTCGGCGCTTCTCGCGCCCGCCCTGGCCGCCTGCCAGACACCGGCGCCCTTTGCCCCCCCCTTGCTGAGTCCCGTCGGAACCGGCCTCACTGCTCCGCGCGAGGCTCTTCCGACCACCTTCGGCTCGCTTGGCCGGCGCACCTACCACTCCACCTGGTCGCCCTCCAGCGTCGACCTGTTCCAGGATCCCCGCGCCCGCAACGTCGGCGATGTCCTCACGGTGTCGATCCTGATCGACGACAAGGCTCAGTTCGGTAATTCCAGCGACCGTTCACGCAGTCTGAAGTCGAGCCTCGGCTTCGATTTCGGCTACGGCGTCTCCGCCCTGAAGGACTCGGCCACCGCCGATGCGGGGATCCGCTCCGGGACCGAGACCAAGGGCGCCGGCAACATCGACCGCTCCGAAGTCCTGCGCCTGCAGGTGGCTGCGGTGGTCACCGAGCTGATGCCCAACGGCAACATCATGATCTCGGGCTCGCAGGAGGTCAGGGTCAACAACGAGGTCCGCGTGCTCGTCGTGGCGGGCATCGTCCGCCCCCGCGACATCTCCCGCAAGAACACCATCGACTACGACAAGATCGCCGAGGCTCGCATCTCCTACGGTGGGCGCGGCCGCATCAGCGAGGTGCAGGGCCCGAGCGTCGGCCAGCAGATATTCGAGACCCTGGCGCCGTTCTGACGCCCATTTTGACGCGAGCGGGAGTCTGGCGCGATGGCGGCCAAGGACAAGGACAGCAAGACGACGGCTGGCGGCAAGGCCTGGATCGGCGCGCTCGCGCTCACCAGCCTGGTGGCGCTCGGCACCGGCGGCGGGCTCGGACTCTACCTGCTCTCCACCGTCGAGAAGGCCGTGGACACCAAGAAGAAGGACGAGGAGAACAAGGCGGTCAAAGTGCTGAATTACACGGGCGACGTCGCCCTGCGCAGCGTCGGCTCGGTGGTCACGAACCTCGCCGGGGCCGGTGAATCCTGGGTGCGCCTCGAATCCTCGGTGGTGTTCAAGGCCGGCACCCTGCCGAACCCGGACGTGACCCTGGCCGAAATTCGCGCCGACATCGTCGCCTACCTGCGCACCGTCTCCATGAAGCAGATCGAGGGTGCGAGCGGCCTCCAACACCTGCGAGAAGATCTCAACGAGCGCGTCGCCCTGCGCACCAAGGGGCAGATTCGCGAACTCATCGTCGAGATGCTGGTGGTGCAGTAGATGCCGCGGCCCAGCCCGTTTCCGCCACCGGCCGATACCGTGTCGCGGGTGGAGGCGAACGGGGCCGGGCTCCATCCTTTGGGAGACCGGGCGTCCAGACGCACAACCGACCGAATCGCCCCGATATCGACCGACGGGACACCCGCATGAGAGCTTTCCTCCCACTGGCGCTGGCCGCCACCGGCCTCGCGGCCCTCACGGGGGCGGCGGCGGCGCAATCCGCCACCGGCCTGCCGGCGCTGGACGCGCTCCTGCCCGCCGGGAACGGGGCGGCGAGCGGACGCATCCTGCAGCTCGTGGCGCTCCTGACCGTGCTGTCCCTGGCGCCCGGCCTCCTCGTGATGGTGACGAGTTTCACGCGCTTTGCCATCGCGTTCTCGTTCCTGCGCTCAGGGCTGGGCCTCCAGAGCACGCCGGCCAACATCTTCCTCGTCAGCCTGTCGCTGTTCATGACGTTCTACGTCATGGCCCCCACCTTCGACCGGGCCTGGACCGAGGGCCTCAAGCCGCTCTCGGAGAACCGCATCAGCGAAACGGAAGCGCTGCCGAAGATCGTCGACCCGTTCCGCGAGTTCATGACCCAGAACGTGCGCCCGAAAGACCTCCAGACCTTTACCGATCTCGCCAGCCGCAATTTCCCCAAGGCCGAGGCCGGCGACAAGATCGACCTGCGCATCCTGATCCCGGCCTTCATGATCTCCGAACTGCGGCGCGGCTTCGAGATCGGGTTCCTGATCGCGCTGCCATTCCTCGTCATCGACATGATCGTGTCCACGGTGGTGATGTCGATGGGCATGATGATGCTGCCGCCCACGGTCATCTCGTTGCCGTTCAAGGTGCTCTTCTTCATTCTCATCGACGGCTGGAACATGCTGGTGGGAGGGCTGGTACGGTCGTTCCTCTGAACGGGCGCGAGGGCGGCATACATCACGGCCCCGCGAAAAGGTTCCCGCCGCGCCCCACGCAATCTTCGCGCAAGGGAGCCGCGCGATGCATCCGCATCAGGTCGTGGATCTGAAGCGGAGCGCTTCCCCGAATGTCCGGTCTCCAACATGCCGAAAGGCTCTGGAACAACATCCTCGCCCTGGGCGGACGGCGCATCGCCGCCCTGTCGCTCATCGGCGTCGTCGTCTTCCTCGCGGTGGGGCTGGGAGCCTACTATCTCAGCCGCCCGGCGCAGGAGACGCTCTACACGGGCTTGAGCCGTGAGGATGTCGGTCGCATCGGCAGCGTCCTGAAGGACGCCAACATCCCCTTCGATGTCAGCGCCGACGGGGCCGCCGTGCTGGTAGCCTACGGCCATACCGCGCAGGCACGGATGCTGCTGGCCGAGAAGGGCCTGCCGCAGAGCGCCAAGTCGGGCTACGAGTTGTTCAACGATCTCGGATCACTCGGCATGACCTCGTTCATGCAGGAGGTGACGCGCGTGCGAGCCCTCGAAGGCGAGATCGCCCGCACCATCCAGGGCATGAAGGGCGTGAAGGCGGCCCGCGTCCACATCGTCCTGCCCGATCGCGGTTCGTTCCGGCGCGAGCAGCAGGCGCCCTCGGCCTCCGTGGTGGTACGCACGGAGCCCGCCAACGACGTGAGCGGCGCTCAATCGATCCGCCACCTCGTCGCCTCCGCCGTACCCGGCATGAAGCCCGACCGCGTCACCGTGATCGGCTCGGACGGTGCGCTCCTTCTCTCGGGCGATGACACCGCCGTGGCCCCCACCGGCAAGATGGCGACGCTGGAAAAGAGCGTCGGCCAGGAGCTCCAGGACAACATCCGCCGCACCCTGACCCCCTATCTCGGCGTCGGTAATTTCGAGGTCAGCGTCGCGGCCCGGCTCAACACCGATAAGACGGTGCAGAACGAGACCATCTTCAACCCCGATCAACGGGTGGAGCGTTCGATTCGCGCGGTGCGCGAGACCGAGAACTCGCAGAACCGCAAGACCGACCGCCCCACCACCACGCAGGGGGCGATTCCCGACCAGCGCCCCCGCTCGGACGGCAACGACAGCGCCAGCAACGAAACCCAGAAGCGCGAGGACCTCACGAATTTCGAGATCTCCTCCAAGACCATCCAGACCGTCAGCGACGGCTACGCCATCCGCCAGATCTCGGTGGCCGTCCTCGTCAACCGCGCGCGGCTCGCCTCGCTCGCGGGAGCGGATGCCAACAAGGCGAACATCGACGCGCAGGTCGCCGAGATCGAGCAGCTGGTCGGCTCGGCCGCCGGCTTCATCAAGGAGCGCGGCGACAATGTGAAGGTCGCCGCGGTGGGCTTCGTCAATGACGGCCAGCCCCTGGAGCCGGTGGCGCCCCTCAGTCTCACCGACGTACTGATGCGCCAGTCCGCCACCCTCATCAACGCGGGCACGATCCTGCTGGTGGCCGGCCTGCTGATCTGGTTCGGCCTGCGCCCGGCCATGCGGGCCATTCTGGAAATCCCGGCCGCCGAGCAGGCCCTGGCTCTGGCCGCGGCCGGCGCGAATGGCGGCGACGCGGCTCCGATGTCTGCCGCGGCGTCAGGCAATCTCGTGGCCGGCCCCGGCGCGCCGCCGGCTCTGGCCGCGGCGGTGGCCTCCGGGACGGCCCCGAGCCTCGCGGCCCCGGTCAACGGCGTCGCCAGCATGATCGAGGATCTCACCGAGAAACTGAATCGCTCGCCGCAGAAGAGACTTGAGCAGATGATCGAGACCGACGAGGCGCAGGTGGCCGACATCCTGAAGCGTTGGCTCCTGCGCGGGGAGGCCGCGTGATGGCCGCCGCGATCGCCCGTTTCCTTCCCGACTTCTCCGTCGACACCGCTCCCGCCCGCGCCGCCGCGCCGCGCGCGCCGGTCCAGGATGGGCTCGCCGCCCTCCTGCGCAACCCGCCCCGGCCAGCACCGCCCCCGGCGGAGGATCGCGAGGCACTCCTGCGCGCGGCCGAGGCGCGCGGGCGCGAACAGGGCCGGGCCGAGGCGCAGGCCGAAGCCCAAGCGGCGCTCGTCTTCGCGCAGGCGGATGCCGAGACGCGTCTCGCAGACGCCCGGCAGGCCTGGTGCGCGGAGGAGGGCGACCGCCTCGCGGCCACCTTCGCCGGAGCCATCCAGGCGCTCGGCAGCCGGCTCACGGATCGGGTCGGGCACGTTCTGGTGCCGGTGCTCACCGAGGCTCTGCGCCGTCAAGCCGTGGAGGAGCTCGCCCAGAGCCTCGCCCGCATCCTCGGCGACCCTCGCCATCCGCCCCTGCGGGTGAGTGGACCGGCCGATCTCCTCGACGCGGTGGCCGGCAAGCTCGGCCCGTTCGAGGGCAGCGTCTCCTATCAGCCGGACGAGTCCGTCGACGTGCGCGTGCAGGCCGACCAGACCGTGATCGAGACCCAGCTCGGGGCCTGGGGTGGTCTGATGACCCAGGCCGTGCAGGCCCGCGCCGTGGAAGGAGCCTGAGCCATGGCCGATGAGCGCCACCACGAGATCATCGTCATCAAGCGCCACGGCGACCACGAGGAAGGGCACCATGGCGGCGCCTGGAAGATCGCGCTCGCCGACTTCATGACCGCGATGATGGCGCTGTTTCTGGTGCTGTGGCTCATCGGTTCCACCACCAAGGAAACGAAGACCGCCATCGCCGAATACTTCAATCCCGTGAAGCTCGCCGAGACCACCTTCGACCGCAAGGGGCTGCGCGACCCGCAGAACAAGCCTGGCGAGGCGTCCTCCAAGGAAGCCCTTCCGGAGGAGAGCGAGGGGAAGGGAGAAGGGAAAGGGGAAGGCAAGGGCGCCGCGATCGGAAGCCGGGCCCGCGAGGCCGCCCTGTTCCAGGACCCCTACGCGGTACTCGCCCGCCTCGCGGCCGAGCCCGAGCCCGGCCCCGAGGTCGCCTCGGCCGATGCCGTTGCATCCGAGTCGGGCGAGCCGGGCATCAGGGGCGGCGAAACCGCGCGCGATCCGTTCGATCCGCTCTACTGGCAGGTCTCGGCTCTGGCCAAGGCCCGCACCGACAAGGCCGGCGCCACCGGCACCGTGGCCCTTCCTTCCAGCGAGAGCCGACCTGATGCCCGCGCTGCGACACCCGCCGCGAGGGAGGTCGTCAAGGTCGCCTCGGCCGGCGACGGGGAGGGGATTCTGCTCCCCACTCCGCCGGTCACCCCACCTGCCGCGTCCCTCGCCCCCGCATCCGCAGAGCCCGCCGTTCCCCCGCTCAAGAGCTCCCCGCCCGCGCCGGCGAAGGAGGCCAAGGCCGGCAAGGTCGGCATCGACGCGAAGGGCGGCGCCGAGGCCAAGGAGATCCAGGCCGCCAAGCAGGCCGCCGACGAAGCCGAGACCGCAGTCGCAGCAGAGATCAAGGCCGAGATCGCCCGGGTCCTGCCCGGTCAGAACAGCGCGGCCGCCCCCCATGCCGAGGTGCGCCGCACCGGCGAGGGTATCCTCATCAGCCTGACCGACGAAGTCAATTTCAGCATGTTCGGGGTTGGCTCGGCCGAGCCGCAGGCCAAGGTCGTGCGTGCCCTGGAGCAGGTTGCCCGTATCCTGAAGGACCGCCCCGGCCGGATCGTGGTGCGCGGCCATACCGACGGGCGCCCGTTCCGCTCGGAGACCTACGACAACTGGCGACTGTCCTCCGCGCGCGCGCAGATGGCCTCCTACATGCTCGTGCGCGGTGGCTTCCCCGACGCTCGCATCGAGCGCATCGAAGGGTATGCCGACCGCCAACCGCGCAACGGGCTGGACCCGAAGGCCGCCGAGAACCGCCGCATCGAGATTCTCCTGCGCGGACGGCCCGAGTGATGCACCCCTTCGTGCGATGCGGGATCGCGGCGGCGTGCCTCGCGGCCTTGCCCCTCGGGGACATGTCCGCACGGGCCGCGGAGTCCCATGGCGGCGGCCACGGCGCGGAGCCCGCCGCTCCCATCGAGCCGTTGCCGGTGGCGGCCTACCCGCTGCCCGTGGAACTCGTGCGCACCCTCCAACTGATGCAGGATCAGATCGCGCTGGGATCGGCCCAGGCGCATAACGGCCAGCGCGTCCTGATCTCGGTGGCCGAAACCCGGATGCTGGACCTCCCACCCGAGACCTGGAACGATCCGGCGTGCCTGCGCGCGGCCGTGACCTTCGCGCTCATCGGCGGCGGGCCGACCCTGCTGCGCCATCTCATCGCCGCCGGGAAACTGTCCGAGAGCGAGACCCCTCTCGTTTTCGGAGCGCTGGCCTATCTCGAGGGCCGGGAGAAGGAGGCGCGCAGCCTTCTCGCCAAGATCGATCCGAACTCGGTGCCCGTCGGCCTCGGGGCGCAGCTCGCCCTCAGCCTGTCGGCCCTCGTCGTGCGCGACGATCCCGCCCAGTCGATCCGCCTCCTCGATCTCGCTCGCCTTCTCGCACCCGGCACCCTTGTCGAGGAAGGCGCCCTGCGCCGGGAGATCTTCGTGGTGGCCCAGGCCGGCGACCTGCCTCGCTTCGAAGCCCTGGCGATCCAGTACCTGCGCCGGTTCCGGCATTCCGTCTATGCGGGCAACTTTCGCCAGCGGTTCGCCGCCGCGCTCACCCGCCTCGACTTCAAGGGCGATCAAGCGCGCTTCGCCCGGCTACAGGCGATGCTCGATGAGATCGAGCCCGAGGGGCGACGCGAAATCTACCTGCTCGTCGCGCGCGTCGCCCTCGACCAGGGCAAGGTCGGCACGGCGGTGTTCGCCGCCGAACGCACCCTCACCCTCGCCGAACCTCAGACCCCCGACGCGGTCCGCGCCCGCCTGTACCGGGCCGCGGCCCTGATCGCCACGGAGGGTCAGTTCGAGCCCAGCCTCGAAGCCCTTCGGACGACCGAGCGTCGCCTCCTCGATCCCGCCGATCTGGATCTTCTGGACGCCGCTCTCTCCACGGCCCGCGAGATCCGTGAGGCCCCTCAGGGCGCGGTCGATCCAGCCGGCGCGGCGCCCTCGACCGGCGGGCGCGTACTGCCCACGGTCCCGGCCATCGAGCGCGCGCGGGGCGCCCTCGGGCAGATCGACGACATCATGCGCAGGAGCGAACGTTGAACACTCTCGGAACGACGGTCGCCACGCCGCGGAGTCAGGCCGAGTTGCTCGGGCTCCGCTCCAGCGCCGATTCAGCCGAGATGAACGAGGGCGCGCCGGACCTGTTCGGCGCCGTCCTCGGCGCCCTCACCGAGCCGGCTTTCCCCGAGGACGCCGTTTCATCGGGGGGAGGACGCTCCATGAGCGACCCGGCGACGGAGGCGTCCATGCCGGGCCAGGCCGCCGACCCGCTCGCCCTGCTCATCGCCGTGGCCGGGGCGGCGTCGCAACGGGCGGGGAGCGGCCAGGCGACGGCGCGAGACCCCATCCTCGCCCTGGTGGCCCGTGCGCTGCCCGGCGCGGAAGCCGAGTCGCCGGCCGGACCGGCGCGATCGGCATCCGGTATCGCCCGACCGAGCGACACGTCGCCGGACGTATCCGCAGCAACCGATTCATCGGCTTCGGATGACCATGTCGCCACGGCCCGACCGTCTCGAACCGACCTGCTCGATCCGGCGCCGGCCGCGCCGGCCCCAGGTCTTCCCGCACCGCAAGCGCCCCCCTCGGCGATCCCCACGCCGCCCCTTGGTGCCGACGGATCGCTTTCGCCGGGTGACACGACGGCGGGGCTGCCGGAGGAGCTTCCCGTCCCCCGACCGGCAGCCGAGGCGGCTCTGCCGGCGCGCATCATCGAGACCGTGTCGGAGCCGCGCCCGCGCATCGTCGTCCTTGCACAGGAGACCCACTTCGCGCCCATCGCTCCTCGGCTATCGCGCCGTGCCGCCGGCGGTACCGATACGGCCCCGGTCATCCCTCCGGTGCCGGGAAGTACGGTTCCGCCATCGGCGCCTCCAGCCCGCCCGGCAGTGGCCGAGCCTGTAGCAGCAACGCCCGCCGCCACCGGTGAGCCTGGCCTCGATGCGATCCCGGCGGCCCGACCGGCGGTCGCAGCGCCCGCTCCGCCAGACCCGTCCACCGTATCCTCGAGCGTGCCGAGACCCAGCCCCCTCGCCAAGCCGGTTGTGGCGGAGGTGACACCTGCCCTGAATGCGATGTCGTCGCCATCGACGGCCCACGAGTCGAACGGGCCGGCCGCCCCCCAGGTGCGGGAGGTCGCAGCAGCGACGGCAGCACCGGCAGCCGATGCAGCGGAGCACCCAGCCGCGCAGACGGCGCGTCCCATCGGGCCCGAAGCCTCGACCGTGCCTCGGCCGGCCCCCGGCTCACGCGACGCTTCGCAGACGGGTGCAGTTTCGACCCCGTTCCGCCAATCCGCCGTGCCGCCCGCCGCAGCTTTGTCCGGCCCGATCAGCCCGATGATCCCGGACGGGAGTGAGGCTGACATCGCGCCTCCGGCCCAGGGCGACCGAAGCGCTCCGTATCCCCACGTGCGGGAGATCGCGGCGGCGACGGCACAACCGGAAACCGATGCAGCGGAGCATCCAGTCGCGCAGACGGTGCGTCCGATCGGGCCCGAATCCTCGACCTTGCCTCGGCCGGCCCCCGGCTCACGCGACGCTTCGCAGACGGGAGCAGTTTCGACCCCGTTCCGCCAATCCGCCGTGCCGCCCGCCGCAGCTGTGTCCGGCCCGTTCGGCCCGATGATCCCGGGCGAAAGTGGCTTCACCACCGTGCCGCTTGCCTTGCCGTCCGACGCCGCCGCCATGCCAGTTCCGATCGCGGACAAGGGAGAGGCCGACATCGCGTCTCCGGCCCAGAGCGACCGAAGCGCCCCGTATCCCCATTCCCTAGCGCCAGTGGCGGAACGTGCGGCCACGCCGCAGCCCGCTCCCGCCAGCTCTTCGACCGATGCAGGATTCGGGCTTTTGCCGGAAAGCCGCCCCTGGCGCACCGATCCGGGTCTGGCCTCGCCGACATCGGCCGCGTCCGATCCCGCTTCTGGCCCGTCCCCGGTTCAGCCCGCCTTATCCGGGGCGGCTCCGGGCGAGGCCGCCCCCTCTGCCTCCAGGTCATTCACCGATCGGCCGCCCATGGTCCCGTCACCGGGGCGGGAGGTTACGAACCCACCCCCCTCCGGCGCGGCACCGAACCGAATCACGGGGCAGGATGAGCTTCATGCGGTTTCCCGCGCTCGCGGTTCGGATACGCTGCGGCCGGTCCGGCCAATGGAAGCGGCTGCACCCGCCAGCGTCCCCGAGGAATCCTCGACCGAGACCGCAGCGCGTCCGGTCGGTGCATCCATTCCGCCGGTGCGGCCCGGAACACCGGCCATGCCTCCAGCCCCCCATGCCGGCACGCCCAGCCCGGATCTCGCGGTCGTCATCGACGCGCCGGCTCCCACCCTTCCGACCGTCTCGTCCATGCCCCGTCAAGCCGCGCCGGCCGTCGCCGCGCCTGTCGAGGCTCCCGTGACCGGAGCGGAGCTGCCGTTGGCGGCTCATCCGGGTCCGTTGACGAACAGGGGGGATGGACCGTCGGAGCCGGCATCAGCTTCTCCCGCCCGGTCAGTCGTATCATCCGTCGCCCCGCCCCTGCCTTCGGAAGAGGCCCCTTCGATCGCGCCGCTCGAGGCGGAAGGGAACGCGCGTGCCGATCGTCCCGCGCTGCCCGAGGCTCGCCAGACACCGTCGGATCCTGTCCCCGTGCCTCGGATCGATACGCCGGTCGAGGAGGCGTCTCCCCCAGGTCCGTCCGCTCTGGCGCTCGTGCCGCGTGAGAACACCCTGGCCGGCGCAGCGAGGCCGGCGGACACGCTCGCCGAGCGCACGGAAGCCCCGGCAGTGGCCCTGACGCCCGCGCACGCGGAAGCGGATCACCCCGATTCGAAGAGAGATGCGCCGCAGAAGGCGGTGGTCGAGGCTGGGCGGGTTGAGCCGGCGCGGATAGAGCCGCTCGTATTGCCGGCACAGCCCGGGGCGCCGGTCGCTGGGCCGGCCCGTCAGATCGCCGAGGCGGTGACGGCGGCCTTGCCTCCCCCGCCCGCGACCCAGCGACCAAACCGGCCAGAGGCCGAGGGTCCCTTGCGGATTCTCACCCTCCAGCTTCGGCCCATGGACCTCGGCACGGTCCTCGTTCGGATGCGCCTGCGCGACGGTCAGCTCGAGCTGCATCTCCAGGCAAGCCGTGAAGAGACCGCCGCACTCCTGCGCCGGGATGGCGAATTGCTCACCGGTCTCCTGCGGGGCGCGGGCTATCAGGCGGACGGCGCGACCATCGGTCAGGGAGGGCAGGAGCCCTTCGGCCCGACCGGGACGGGATCGGGCTTACCCTCCGGCGATGGCCAATCGCCCCCCCAGGGCCGCCCCCCGTCGAGCGAGCCGGAACGCCGCCCGGCTTCCGCCCGCGCGGCCGAATCCCAGGATAAGAGAGAGTGGACGAATGAAACGAATCCTGCCGATCCTGGCCGCCATGACGTTTACCTGTAGCGCCATGCCGGCCTCCGCCAACAGCGTAGCGCCGCCGTCGCGTGGTGCCCCGCCACCGGTCGCCGCCAATGTCTGCGAGCGCGAGATGGCGGGGGCCTCGGCCAAACACGGCGTCCCCCTGGGCGTTCTCTACGCCGTGGGCCTCACCGAGAGCGGCAAGCGTGGCTCACTGCAGCCCTATGCCATGAACATCCAGGGCCGGGCCTATTTCGGAAACGGGGCGGCGGACGTGATGGCCCAGCTGGCACAGGCAAAGGCCGCCGGGATCAAACTCGTGGATCTCGGCTGCATGCAGATCAATCACCATTACCATCGCGAGAAGTTCGCGACCCTGGAGGCCATGATCGATCCGCGCCAGAACGTCGAGTATGCGACCGTGTTCCTCAAGCAGCTCAAGGCGCGAGAGGGGAGTTGGACCCTAGCGGTGGCGCGCTATCACGCGGGGCCCAACAACAACCCGGCCCAGAAACAGTATGTCTGCCGCGTGATCACCAACATGGTCGCCACTGGCTTCGGCAACTGGACGCCGGGAGCGCGCAGCTTCTGCCAGTGAGAGCGAGGCCCGCCTGGGACCGGCCGTTCCGGTTCGCGGCCCGACGTGTCAGCCGACGAACGTGTAGCCCATGAAGCGCTTCGCCTCGATGGGATCGTGCCCGAGGCGGGTCGCGAGCTTCTTGCGCAACTTGCTCACATGTCCCTCGATCACGCTCTCCTCGACACCGTTGCTGTAGACGCCGTAGACGATGCCGTAGATCTGCGACTTCGTCATGCGACGACCGCGGTTGCGTACGAGGCATTCGAGGATGTGGCGTTCGCGCCGGGGCAGGGGAAGCACCTCGCCGTCCACCTCCGGATCACGCCCATCGAAATGCACCTTGAGCCGCTCGGTTTCCGGGTTCGGATCGCGGGTCAGCGTCCCCGTCGCGTTGACGCGGCGCCAGATCGCCTCGGAGCGGGCCAGGATCTCGCGGATATGAACGGGTTTCGGGACCACGTCGTCGATCCCAGCCTCGAAAAGCTGCAAGGTCTGGTCCAGGGAGCGCACGTCGCTGAGGGCGAGGATCGGCGCACGAGACAATTTCCGGATAAAGGCCGCACATTTCGCGCGTCCTTCGAAGTCTCCCAGAAGGAACCCCTGGATCGCCTCGCGGTCGCTATGGGAAGACGACTTGAACCAATGGGTGAATTCCTCCGGGTCTAGTCCAAGGGACGAGATGCCTTCGCGCTCGAAGCCCGCTTTGTATCCGGAGTTCACCGATGGCCGATCGTCGACCAAGACATACATGAAAACTCTCCGAACCCGGTCGGGTCGCTATTGTTGCTTATGCAGTCGTACGGACGCAGGTGCGTCCGACAATCGGACGTCCAGGCGGATCTCCACCATTCCCCCTTGGGAGGAGACTTGAACAAGGCGACTCGCGACGCGATTCGTTGTTAACTATCCATCCATGTCGTGCCGCCCGGGGACCGTCAAGGACTGGGATACCACAGGCGCGCGATCACGCGGCCGGAGTGACACGCGCTCGGACGTTTCCGGGATGAGCAGGTAGGGGAGGGCGCGAAGAGGCCGGCGGGGAAGGGCACAGGCGCAGGAACCGCCCCGAACCGGGCGGCGCGTGGCCGTGCGGCTCAGGCCCGGGCGTGGCGGATGAGACGGGCGTCGTCGAGGGCGCGTTCGAAACCTCGGAGGCAGAAGTCTCGGGTCTGGTCGGCTAGGATCCGCTGTATTGCGACGCCGACATAGACGCCGTCGAGGATGAGCTTGAAAAACACCGTCACCGCCTCGGTGACGAACTCCATGTCGAGGCCCACGGTCAGCGAACGGCCCCAGTCGAAGCGCACGTCGGCGCCGTCCGCGTAGGCGAGGGTAGACTCCTTGAAGAACGGTTCGGCCGACGAGGAGACGAGATCGGCGATGTTGCCGTGGCGTCCCGCCTGGACCCATCCGATGAGAATGCCCCCGTCGAGCAGGCACATTTCGGCGATGAAATCCCGGATCGCCGACGCGAAGACGCGCTCGGCATCCGCAAGGTCGATGCCGGTCACGGACTCGATGAACTGGGGAGCCCGCATCGTCAGC
This sequence comes from Methylobacterium sp. Leaf85, assembly GCF_001422125.1. Classification (NCBI taxonomy): domain Bacteria; kingdom Pseudomonadati; phylum Pseudomonadota; class Alphaproteobacteria; order Hyphomicrobiales; family Methylobacteriaceae; genus Methylobacterium; species Methylobacterium sp. Leaf85. Next base: position 41,158 of record NZ_LMME01000013.1, read on the forward strand.
GCGCCCTCGAGAACAGGAAGAAGAGGATTTGAGCCACGGCGCTGTAGAACTCCGACGGAATCATCTGATCCACCTCGACACTATCGTACAGGGACCTTGCCAGAGGCTTGTCTTCGATGACCGCAATGCCGTTGGCTTCGGCGATTTCTCGAATGCGTAAGGCGACGAGATCCTTGCCCTTGGCCACCACGAGGGGCGCAGGCTGCTCGTCACGGGCGTAGCGTAGCGCAATGGCGTAGTGGGTCGGGTTGGCGATGACGACGGTGGCTTGGGTCACGTTGGCGAGCATGCGCCTACGCGAGCGGTCCTGCGCCAGGGAGCGCAGGCGGCCCTTCACGAGGGGATCCCCCTCGGATTGCTTGTGCTCGTCCTTCTGATCCTGTTTCGACATGCGCAGCGAACGCTGCCAGCGCAAGCGCGACCACACGAGGTCGGCCGCCACGATCACGATGGTCGCCACGCTCACCACGGAGACGAGCCGGATCGCGACGGTGAGAATCAGGTCGGGGATCTGGCTCGGGTCGGAGAACATGGCATTCACGGTTCTGTTGCCCTCCGAGCGCAGGAGCAGCATCGAGACGAGACTTATGCTCAAGAATTTAAGGAGCGATTTCAGGAACTCGACCTGACCGGCTTTTCCGAAGATCCGCCCCCAGCCCGCCGCTGGCGACACGCGCGACCATTGCGGCCGGATCCGCTCGCCGACCATGCTCGGCACGTTCTGGATCAGGGAAGAAACGAGGCCGCACACGGCGAAGATCGCCAGGATCGGGACGAGGAAGCGGGCCATGGCCATGGCCGCCCCCTCCAGGATGCGGGCCGCGTCCTGGCTGTTCTCCAGAGAGAAGTCCCGCGGATGGTCGAAGAACGGGAGGAGCGTCTGCACCAGCGGGCCGGTCTGGTCACGGACCACGAAACTGAGGGCGATGAGCAGACCGAGGATCGAGGCGAAGACCGTGGCCTCGCGCGAGAACGGCACGTTGCCCTTGTCGACGGCCTCCCGGATCTTGCGCTCCGAGGCGGCCTCGGTCTTGCTCTCCTGATCGTCGTCGGCCATGGCGGCGCCTGAGCGTCCCGATCCGCCTCAGCGGACGAGAGCCTCGGTCTCCTCTCCGGCATTGATTTCGATATCGCCCCGCCCCGCCATCTCCATGGCAAGATCGGTGATGCTGCGCCGGGCCTCCGCCACGTCCTTCTGCGCCACCGGCTCACCGCCGTTGAGCTCGTGTTCCACCATGCGGCGCACGCGTGCCGAGAGGGCACTGAGAATGACCGCGCGGAACTCCGCATCGGTGCCCTTGAGAGCCATGACGAGGCGGTCGTTGGGCACGGCGTCGAACAGGGTCGTGCGCGCGCGGGGGGCCAGTTTGACGATGTCGTCGAACGTGAAGAGCAGGCCCTTGAGGATCTCGACGGATTTGGGCCGCGACTCGGCGAGGCTCGACAGCACGTCGTCGATCTGGGTCCGCTCCATCTTGTTGATGATGTCGGCCATCTTGGCGTGGGTGTCGGCGCCCGAATTGCGGGCGCCGTTCACGAGGAGATCGTCGTGCAGGGTGCGCTCCACGATCTGGATGACCTCGTCCACCACCGGCTTGAAGCTGAGCATCCGCCGCATCAGCGTATTGCGCAGGGGCTGGGGCAGGTGGGCCATCACCTTGGCGGCCGAGGCCGGCTTGATGCGCGAGAGAATGAGGGCGGCCGTCTGCGGATGCTCCTTGACGAGGTAGCTCGCCAGAACGCTTTCGGAGACCCCCGACATCCGCTCCCAGACCGAGCGCGTGGCGTCGCCGCGGACGTCGGCGAGGATCTCGGCGACCTGATCGGCCGGCAGCAGACCGGTGAGCAGCTTCTCCACCTCCTGTGCCGTTCCGACGAGGCTGCCCTCGGCGGAGAATTCGATCGAGAACGACTCGACGATGTGATCGAGCTGGCTGGCACTGACGGCACCGAGCTGCGTCGCCGAGCGGGTGATGCGCCGGATCTCATCGGAATCAAAATATTTCAACAGCCGGCCCGCCGCGGGCTTTCCCATGGCGAGCAGCAGGGCGGCGACCTCGTCCACCGGGCTGAGGTGTCGGGGGAGTCCGGGGGCCGTTCCGGCGATCGGCACACTCGCCACGTTCGCGCCCTCAGCCGTTCTGACCGGAATCGGCAGGACCGACGATCTCGGTCAGCGAGACGCCGAAGCGGGAATTGTCCTCCTCCACCACCACGATCTCGCCGCGCGCGACCACACGCCCGTTCACCGTGATGTCCACGGGCTCGCCGACACGGTGATCGAGGGCAACGATGGCGCCGCGCCCGAGCTTCATCAAATCGGCCACCGGCATGGTGGCCGAGCCGAGCACGACCTGGATGAGCACGGGGATGCGCAGGATCGAATCGAGGTTGCGGCCGTCGCCGATGCGGGCCTCCGCGCCCGCCTCGGCCGGGGCGGCGACACTGGGAAACACCGGACTCACGCCGGCCTGAGCCGACTGGGAATCGTCGAAGGGGTTGTTGTTCATCGTTGGCCCGTGGGGTGAGTCCGTCGACCGTCGTGGGTTTTCGCGTCGAGGGAAAGGCCGTGCCCGGCCGTTGCCCCGGAATTGTGGAGGCTTGCGCCCTGAAGGCAACAACCGGCGCCGGGACGGATCGTGGCGTGCATCAGTCCCGTGCCAGGCCGCGGTCCCGCAGGAGCGCCTGGCGGCTCGCCTCGAGGTCGGTGAGGATGCGGCGTGCCTCGTCGATTCGCGCGCCCAACGCTTCGAGGATCTCGCGTCCCTCGGTGCTGAAGCTGCGCAGGGCCTCGCCGGCTTCACTCAGGGCATGGCCCGATTCGACGAGGATGCGACCATACTCGGCCTGGGTCCGGTCGAGGCGCTTCAGTTTGAGGTACATCGGGACCACGCAGGCGCTCGTCGCGACAAGGGCGACGAGGAGGATGGTGTCAACCAGCGGCGTCATCGTCGGTACCTCCCTTGTCCTGCGCGATCACCTCGTCGACGCGCAGCATGTAGGATCCCTGCGCCTGGCCCATGTGGCACCAGAACAGGGGCCTGTCGTTGCCTTCGAGCTTGACCCGCGTCGCAGGCGTCGCGTCGAGTTCGAGAACCTGCCCGATCTTCAGATCGGCGATCTCGCCGAGCGTCAGGGTGCGTTCCTCCAGGACGGCGCGCAGGGTGACACGCGCCTTCTGGACCTCGGCCGAGATCTGTTGCGTCCATTTCGGGTCGCGGCCCGCGCTGTCGCCGGTGAGAACCCGGGAGAGGGCCGGGCGCATCGGGTTGATCACCGACTGGGGCAAGATGAGGAACATCTCGCCCCCGCGGTTGAGCGCCTGGAGCCCGAACTTGGCCTCCACCGCCTTGTTGCTACGCCCGCCGATCACGGCGAATTCCATGCGGGTCTCGGTGCGTTCGAGCTTGAAAGGCGTCGTCGAGACCAGGGAGAACGAGGATTCGAGCGCCTTGCCGACCTGCTCGAAGATCGTGTGGGCGAGCTTGAGCTCGAGGGCCGAGAAGGCGCGCTCCTCCTCCACCGGCGGCTCGCCGCCATCCGAGCCGAACAGTGCCTCCACCATGGTGTAGAGGAAGTCCCGGTCGAGGCCGACCAGGATGTGACTGTCCCATTCGGGAGCATGGAAGATGCCGGCGACGGCGTTGTTGTCGTAAGCATCGAGCATCTCGCCGAATCGACCACTCCGGACACCGCTGAACGAGAAGAAGGCCGGTGAGGCCAAGAGGTGCTTGAGGTTGTCCGAGCAGCCGGAGGTGAGCCGGTCGAACACCACGTGCAGCATCGGCAGGCGGTCGAGGGACAGGCCGCCGGCCTCGATCAGGCGGGCGCGGATATCGGTCGGGTTCCCGGAGGGCACGTCCATGCTCAGGCCGCCTCCCTCTGCGCGCCGCCCGCGACGGTCGCGTTCTCGACCTCGTCGATGGTGGGCCGATCGCCCAGCGAGATACCCTTGCGGCCATGCTCGACTGCGATCTGCGGCACCGCGCCACTCATATGGGCGAGCAGGCTCTGCTTGGCGATCACGTAGACGTGGGCCTGCTTCTCGCGGATGATCTTGATCTTGGTGGCGAAGGGGGAGAGCACCCCATAGGACATGAACACGCCGAAAAACGTGCCCACCAGGGCCGCGCCGATGAGGCCGCCGAGGATTTGGGGAGACTGATCGAGGGCGCCCATCGCTTTCACGATGCCCAACACGGCGGCGACGATGCCGAGGGCGGGCATGGCCTCGGCCACCATGGTGACGGCGCCGTAGGGCTTGAGCCGATCCTTGCGGTAGCCTGAGATTTCCTCATCCATCAACGCCTCGATCTCATGGGCCCGGGCGTTGCCGATGAGGATGAGGCGGGCATAATCGCAGATGAACAGCACGAGGTCGGCATTCTTCGCGACGGTCGGATAGGCCTTGAACAGCTCGGAGTTCGCCGGATCGTCGAGATGCGGCTCGACCTCGTTGCGAGGCTTGGTCTTCAGCTCGCGGATGAGGGCGTGGAGAAGGCCGAGCAGTTCGAGATAATCCTTCCGCTTGGGCACCTTGCCGGTGAAGGCGTCCACGGCCGCCTTGCCGGTATCGACCACCGTCTTCATCGGATTGGCCATGACGAAGGCGCCGGCGCCCATCCCGCCGATGATGACGAATTCCCACGGTTGCCAGAGCACGACGAGGTGCCCGCCCATGGCGACGAACCCGCCGAGCATGCAGCCGATTCCGATGACGAGGCCGATGAGGATGCCCAAGGCTTGCCGACTCCGCACGGAGGTTGACGATCTGGTTCGGTGCGGAATTAGGTCGGGTGGCTTGCGCGGGGCTGGGTGACGTCTCCGGGCTCCTCCCAGTCGAGGTCGGTCGGCATCGCTCGACGAACGTCGTGTGGCGTCCACGACCTGATGTCGTGGGCGGCGAACCCCTGGGACGGCGACGGACAGGCCGAGATCATCCTCAGGGGACGGCATGGGGCTCGCGGGCACATGGCATCCACGACGAGGTACCCGGCCCTGATGGCCCCCCGGTCCCATCCCGGCTGTCGAGCGCCAGGCGGGCGTGGAGTTGCGGACAGGTCCGAGAACGGAATCGTCGAGGCGCATGGATTCCGGTTCTCCCGCTCCGGCAGAGTGGGGAGGAGCGAACCTACCGATCAGCGCATGCCCTGGCCCATTTGGCCGCTACGGAGCGCCCAGCAAGGGCAGCCACAGCGCCAAGGCCGAAAGCGTCACCAGAAGCACGGGTGGGGTGATGATCAGCCCTACCTTCATGTACTGCGCCCAAGTGATGTGCTGCCCCCGGCTGGCGAGCACGTGGAGCCAAAGCAAGGTCGCGAGGCTGCCAATCGGTGTAAACTTCGGACCGAGGTCGCACCCGATGACGTTGGCGTAGATCATCGACTGGCGCATCAGCGGCGACAGGTCGGGGGTCTGCTGGATCGAAAGCGCCCCCACGAGCACGCCCGGCATGTTGTTCATGACGGAAGACAGGATGGCGGCGGCGAAGCCCGTCCCGATGGTGGCGACGACCGTTCCCTGGCCCGAGAGCCAGACCACCCCCTGCGCCAGGTAGTCCGTCAGGCCGGCATTCTTCAGGCCGTAGACGACGAGGTACATGCCGAGGCTGAACAGCACGATCTGCCACGGTGCCCCCGCGAGGATCTTGCGGATGGGGATCACGCGGCCTCGGCTGGCGAGAGCCAGAAGGATCAGGGCGCCGGCACAGGTGACCACCGATACCGGTATGCCGAAGGGCGCGGAGACGAAGTAGGCGGCGAGAAGGAGGGTGAGCAGCGGGAAGGCCGCCTTGAACACCGAGGGATCGCGGATGGCACTCTGAGGCGGCTCCAACTGGCCCACCGGGTAGGTCGCCGGCAGGTCGCGGCGGTAGAGCATCCACAGGACCAGCAGGGTCGCGGCGAGCGAGACGAGGTTCACCGGTACCATCACGGCGGCGTAGCGGCTGAAGGTGATGTCGAAGAAGTTCGCCGAGACGATGTTGACGAGGTTCGAGATCACCAGCGGCAGGCTGGTGCTGTCGGCCACGAACCCGCAGGCCACGATGAAGGCGAGGGCCGCCACCGGCTTGAAGTCGAGCCGCAGCAGGATGGCGAGCACGATGGGGGTGAGGAGAAGCGCAGCCCCGTCGTTGGCGAACACCGCCGCGATGGCCGACCCGAGAAGGATGACCAGGGGAAACAGGCGGCGGCCACGACCGCCACCCCACCGGGCGATGTGTAGGGCGGCCCAATGGAAGAACCCGGCCTCGTCGAGGAGAAGCGATATGACGATGAGCGCCACGAACGTGAAGGTGGCGTCCCAGACGATATGCCAGACCACGGGGATGTCGCCAGGATGGATGACCCCGCTGGCGAGGGCCACGGCGGCCCCCGTGAGGGCGCTCCATCCGATCCCGAGGCCCTTGGGTTGCCAGATGACGAAGACGAAGGTGACCACGAAAATGGCGAGCGCGAGCATCGGCAGCGTTTCTCATTCTCGATGGAGCGGGAGGCGGGATCAGACGGTGGCGGCGCGGCGCCCGTGCTCGTCGACGACGCGCTCGCCATCTTCCTTCACGAATTCGCCCTGCTGGACCGGCAACAGGCCGAGTACCGCCTCGGAGGGGCGGCAAAGGGCGACGCCCTTCGGGCTCACCACCAAAGGGCGATTGAGCAGGATCGGGTGCGCCTCGATGGCATCCAGAAGATGGTCGTCCGTGAGGGCCGGGTCGGCGAGGCCGAGTTCCACGAAAGGTGTCCCCTTCTCACGCAGGAAGTCCCGGATCGTTGCGCCGGCCCGCTCGGCGAGCTGACGCACCAGGGTGCGGCTCGGCGGCGTTTTCAGGTACTCGACCACGTGTGGCTCGATGCCGGCATTGCGAATGAGGGCCAGGGTGTTGCGGGACGTTCCGCAATCCGGGTTGTGGTAGATCACGACGTCCATCGAGCGGTCTCCTTGCAGCAGGCGGAGAGGGCTGCGACGGCGGGGGCGCAGACCTCGGGGCGCCCCTGGCAGCAATCGCGCATCAGGAACTGGATCAGTTCCGACAGGTCCGGGTAGGCGGCGCTGTAGATGATCGAGCGTCCCTCACGGCGGGAGGTGACGAGCCCGGCATGGGTGAGCTCCTTCAAGTGGAAGGACAGGTTGGTGCCTGACACACCGACCGCCTCGGCCAGCATGCCGGCTGCCATCCCGTCCGGCCCGGCGGTGACGAGCCGGCGCACGATGCGCAGGCGATGCTCCTGGCCGAGGGCCGCAAAGGCGGCGACGGCTTGCCGTTCGCCCATCATGATGTCAACATCTCAATCATCATTGAAATGTAGAGGATGCCGACGTGGTGGACAAGCCTCAACACCCCTTCGCCGATGGCATGCCGAACCTGAGCGAGGGGCACTTCGAGGTCCCGACGCGCACCGGCCTTCAAGTGCCGACGCCGTTCACCCACGCTCCGCGGTTCCTGATCCTGTACGGATCGCTCCGGGAGCGTTCGTTCAGCCGCTTCCTCGCCTACGAGGCCGCGCGCCTGCTTCAGGCCATGGGCGGCGAAGTGCGGATCTACGATGCGCGCGGCCTGCCGTTGCCCGACGACGCCTCCCCTGACCACCCCAAGGTCTGTGAACTGCGCGCCCTCTCGATCTGGTCGGAGGGACACGTCTGGGTCAGCCCCGAACGACACGGCAACATGACCGGCGTCATCAAGAGCCAGATCGACTGGCTGCCCCTGTCGGAAGGGTCGGTGCGCCCGACGCAGGGCCGGACCCTGGCCGTGATGCAGGTCTCGGGCGGCTCGCAATCGTTCAACGCCGTCAACGCCCTGCGCATCCTCGGGCGCTGGATGCGGATGATCACCATCCCGAACCAGTCCTCGGTGCCCATGGCCTACAAGGAGTTCGATGAGGCCGGCCGGATGAAGCCCGGCCCCCTCTACGACCGGGTGGTCGACGTCTGCGAGGAACTGTTCAAGTTCACCCTCCTGACCCGTGAGCGGGCCGACTACCTCGTCGACAGGTATTCCGAGCGCAAGGAGCGCGAACCCGAACGGCTCGAGGCGGTGGCGGCCGATATCGGGTTCGCAAGGCGATAGGCCGTTCAATTCCGGTATTTGCCGCGACAAGATTGCGCCATCGAAACCTGACATCGAACACTTCGGGGAACACGAGGGTGTCTCCCCCGATGCACCATGACGTATCGTCTGATCCCAGACCTCGATGAGCCCGACTCACCGAAGTCTGCCCGCGCGACTGCGCGGTGGCGGTCGTCCGCCGGACCTGCTTGGCAAGGTGCATGCCCCGCCTCTCATGGTCGAACCGGAAGCCGCCCGACCAATGCAAGACCGGCGGACAGGCGTCACAGTGTCAACAGGGCAAAGGCGATCCGCTCATTCTGGAAACGCCGGCGGAGTTTTGATCTCCGACGCGCGCAATGAAAATCGGAACCATCTTTGCCCCGAATTTGCCGATGCACGCAAAGTCATCCGATCCTACGTCGCCAGGAAGAGACACACTCCAAGCCGACAGGACTACTAAAAGTCGACCCAGATAAGCGACGACTCAGTAGCTTCAATTGCTATGCCGTCTTTTACCGACGTCGCTCTACATCGCGTTAGCATAACCTCCCGGGTCGTCACCATCCCTCATATGAGGGAGAAATCAAAATCAATAAAACAGCCCTCCCTCACTCATACGAGTGATGTGGACCTGGATCCGTTGATATGTTCAGCAGTCGCAATTCCCGCTCATGCGATGCATGCTGGGGTCTTCGATTTGGTCCAGCAAGGGCAATCCTTGCTCGCGGACTCGATGATACTTCAAATTTTCGCGTTTTTCAGCTGACTATTCCCGAGATCGATTGCTCGGGATCCGTCGTCGACCCAATTTTTCTGGAGTGAATCGTCATGGCCTCCGTTGTCTCGATCGTTGCGGCTGAACCCCTTCTCAACGCGACCTCCAACACCACGGAGGTGACCTTCACCTTCTCCGAGGCGGTGACCGGCTTCGACCTCGACGAAGACGTTACCATCTCCGGCGGTGTCGGTTCTCTGAGCAGCCTGGGCACCAGCGACGGTGGTATCACTTGGACGGCCGTCTTCACTCCGAGTCTGGTTTTCGAAGGCTCGACCACGCTGTCCGTCACCGGCCCGTAAGATGCCGGCGGTGTGCCGGGTGAACCTGGCGGCTCGATCCTGCTGACCATCGACCGGACGGCGCCGACGGTGTTGATCGACCTGGACCGCGATGCGTTCAACATCGACAACCAGACCGCGACGGTGACCTTCACCCTGAGCGAGGCCGATCCCTTTTTCGATAAGACCTTTGTGGCGGTCACCGGCGGTACCATCAGCGATCTGACCGCCAATGGCTACGACACGGTGCGGACCAGTGTGGGCTATTCCCTCATGTCAGGCCAGGAGATCGAGGCGCTCCGCGGTTCCGGGACCGTCGGTCTCGTACTGACCGGTAACGAGTTCGACAACAGGATCGTCGGAACGTCCGGCAACGACGTCATCGATGGCAAGGCCGGCGTAGACGCTCTGTTCGGCGGCCTCGGCGACGACGTCTACTATGTCGACAATGTCGGCGATCAGGTGACCGAGGCGGCTCAGGCCGGTAGCGATACGGTCCGTGCGTCCGTCAGCTACACGCTGAAAGCAGGCCAGGAAATCGAGACGCTCGAAGGCTCGGGTTCGACGGGCCTGACTCTGACCGGCAACAACTTCGCCAACACGATCGTCGGAACCGCGGGCAACGACATCCTCGACGGCAAGACAGGAGCGGACACGCTGTCCGGTGGCGCCGGCAGCGATACCTACTACGTCGACAACGCGAACGATCGTGTGATCGAGACGACCGGTACCGACACGGTCTACGCCAGCGTCAGTTACGCGCTGGAGTCGGGCGTCTCGATCGAAACTCTCCGAGCCTTCGGTTCGAAAGCTCTGACGCTCACGGGCAACGAGCTTGCCAATACGATCGTGGGTGGAGCAGCCAAGGACGTGATCGTCGGTGGTCTCGGTCAGGACACCCTGACGGGTGGAGCGGGAAGCGATACGTTCGTCTTCAAGACGGTGAGCGATAGCGGCAACGGTGTCGCGAACCGCGATGCGATCCTGGACTTCAAGGTGGGCGTCGATCACATCGATCTGTCCGGCATTCAAGCCGTGAGTGGAGCCGCGACAGACCAATCGTTCTTGTTCATCGAGGGGGCGTTCACCAAGCACAAGGGAGAGCTCCATGCTGTCACGTCTGGAAGCTCGACGATCATCGAGGGTGACGTCGACGGAAACGGCAAGGCGGACTTCCAGATCGTCCTGAGAGGCACGATCGAAGCCCTGCATGCGACCGACTTCGTGCTCTGAGCGGGTTTCGCGTCCTGAAACCTGCGTGACGTCAAAGTCCTGAGCGAGGTGAAGCGATGGCTTGCCGCCGCGACCCTGCTTAGGATTCGAGGCCGAGTGTCAGTTCAATGTGAGCCCCGTGCGCCAATGATCCGGCGCGCGGGGCTTTCTTGCCTTGGGCATCGTGGCCTTCGGGATCAATGCCTTGGGGATCAATGCCTTGGGGATCGTGCTGTCGGAACACGCCGGCGCTTTCTCATGCCCCCACCGATCGATGCGGATTGCCGGCCGATCCTCACTCCGCCGCGCTGGACTCCGACGATGTCGTACGCCCCGCCAAGCCAGGAGCGTCGGCGGCGTATTGCCCGGCCGCGATCGTGCGTTTGACCGTCGACCGGGCGGCATCGATGGCGATGGCGGCGGCCGACATGGTCCTGGCCTCCGTCGGCCGCTCCAGGGCATGCTTGGCGATCTCGCCGGCGAGGTCGTCGATCTCGCGGGCGAGGTGTTCCAGGCGCGGAGGATCGGCGCTGCTTTGCGCTTCCTGGCGAATCTGCAGGAGGCGGTCGGTGGCCTCCTCGATCCGTTCCCGGCGCAGCCGCGACAGACGCTGGCCGATCCAGGCGACGCCAGACCCGATGCCGCCGCCGAGGAAGGCGACGAGATAGATCCAGGTCTCGTAGCGTTCGATGAAGCCCTGCTGCTCGCGCTCGAAGAAATCGACGGCGCCCGGGTGGATCGGCAACCGCGCGCTCGTCGCGCCGGCCGTGCTGTCGTAGCTCGGCGCCTGCACGTAATCGGCGGCGGCGGTCACGTTGGCCATGCCGCTGCGCAATTCGAACAGATGCTGGGTCACGTCCGCCGCGACGGGACGGGACAGGCTGGCCCGCGCCATCAGGCGGTAGGACGCGCCGACCGTGTGAACGTCCTCGGCCGGGATCTTGGGACTGCCGCCGAAGGTCTCGGCCGGCATGGTGACGGATTGCAGGCGCGGCATCCGGGCGACGATGGCATCCGCGTTCTCCACCGTGACGAAGGCGACCTTTCGGGTCTTGCTGGCCGCCTGGACGATGCCGACGATGCGTTGCGCCGTGGGTGCGGTCGGTGAAATGACCGAGACCACGGCATCGACCCGCTTCCTGGCCAGGGCCATGGGCAGCTCGGCCTCGGACATTTCCACGAGGGCCACGTGGCGCGCTGGCAACGGGCCTTCCGGGTCCTTGTCGAGAAGGGTGAGGCCGTAATGGCCGACCATCGCCTTGATCAGCGCCTGGTCGGCATCGCGATGCGCGAGGATCGCGAGGCGCTTCCGATCGAGGTCGGGAAAGCTCGTCAGCCCAGACGGCTCGGGAGAGGCGATGATCATCGCCTGGTCGCGAAGGATCGCCAGGGTCAGTCCATTGTCGGGCAGGTCGACATCGGGACGGACCACGGCGAGATCGGCGCGGCCTTCCTGGAGCGCGGCGGCACTGTCCCGCACATCGTCGAAGGCGATGACCTTGAGGCGGATCTCCTTGTGCCGCCGGGCCAGGGCATCGGCATAGGCCTGGATCAGCGCCGGCTCGGTCCCGTCCTTCGGGGCTACGGCGATCGTCAGGACGGTCGCCCGCGAGATCCAGTATGCCGTGGCGGCCCCGAGGCCGAGGAACACGGCGAGCAGAAGAAAGACGAACTCGCGGCGGACGAGGAGGCCGGCGAACTTCATGGATCGAACGACCGCTCCCCGCCAAGCCCGACACCGCCCCTATCGGCGGCGACAGGGTGTATCATGCCCCCGCCGCGAGCCGACATGGCGGGCGCCGTCCCCGTCGACAAGGAACGGCTCCACCGCGACGGGGCCGGATGGGCGGTCGTCAGCGGGGCCGACGCGGTGGGGCTGCGGCCCGGCCGCTGAGGCGGCGTCCGACATAGGCGACGATTCTGGGAAGCACGAACAAGGTCAGGAGTTTGCGGATCATCGAAGGTCTCCGGATGACGGGGATCAGCGCTTGGGACGGGCGAGCCAGCCCACCGCGAAGGCCACGGCCGCGAGGCCGAGCAGGGCGGATGCGCGATGGTCGTCGGCATAGCGGACCGCCTGGCGGCCATAGGTCGTGCCGCGCTTGGCTGCATGGCGGGCGAAGCCGCGTCCGTCCTCGATCAGGTTACCGGCGCGGTCCCGGACTTCGCCGACGAGATAGCGGCCATCCTGGGCCAAATCCTCGGCACGGTCGCGGGCACGGCCGTAGGCATATTGCGCGCCGCCGGCCACCTGGTTGACGGCGCCGCGCACCTGACGGGCCGGATCGCCGGTGACACCGCCGAGGGCGGATTGGGCACGTCCCTTCAGGTGCCGGGACGCGCCGCGAAACTGATCGCGATTCATGGAAGTCTCCTACGGGTTGAGGCGAAGGGAGAGCCTGAGCCCTCCCTCGGGGACGGGATCACCGCTTGCCGGTGACCTTGTCGACGACCGAGGCCACACCGTCCTTGGCCTCGCCGACGGTGCGCTGGGCCTCGCCCTTGAGTTCCTGGGCCTTGCCCTCGGCGACGAGCTTGTCGTTGCCGGTGACCTTGCCG
>NZ_LMME01000014.1:0-45904 GCF_001422125.1 Methylobacterium sp. Leaf85
TTGCCGAAGGCGCGACGCGCGACGTCGTGGTCGCCTACACCGTCTCGGACGGCAACGGCGGGACCAAGACGGCTGATCTGACCATCACGGTGACGGGCGTGAACGACGCGCCGGAGGCCGTGAACGACGCCAATTCCGGAGYCGAGGATGCCTCGATCACCGGCTCGGTGGCGACCAACGACAGCGACRTCGACGGCGATACGCTGACCTAYRCGGTCTCGGGCACCGTGCCTGCGGGCTTCACGCTKCAGAGCGACGGCAGCTACACCCTCGACACGACCAACGCGGCCTACCAGARCMTCGCCGAAGGCGCGACGCGCGACGTCGTCGTCGACTACATCGTCACGGACCCCACCGGCGCCAACGATACCGCACAGCTGACCATCACGGTGACGGGCRTGAACGACGCGCCGGAGGCCGTGAACGACACCAAKKCCGGRGCCGAGGATGCCTCGATCACCGGCTCGGTGGCGACCAACGACAGCGACGTCGACGGYGATACGCTGACCTAYRCGGTCTCGGGCACCGYGCCTGCGGGCTTCACGCTGCAGAGCGACGGCAGCTACACCCTCGACACGACCAACGCGGCCTACCAGNGATACGCTGACCTAYRCGGTCTCGGGCACCGYGCCTGCGGGCTTCACGCTGCAGAGCGACGGCAGCTACACCCTCGACACGACCAACGCGGCCTACCAGAACCTCGCCGAAGGCGTGACGCGCGACGTCGTCGTCGACTACATCGTCACGGACCCCACCGGCGCCAACGACACCGCACAGCTGACCATCACGGTGACGGGCGTGAACGACGCGCNGACGCGCGACGTCGTCGTCGACTACATCGTCACGGACCCCACCGGCGCCAACGACACCGCACAGCTGACCATCACGGTGACGGGCGTGAACGACGCGCCTGTCTTCACCTCCGCAGGCACAGCATCGTTCCTTGAGAACGGCACTGGCACGGCCTACCAGGCCGTCGCAACGGATGCCGATCAGGGCCAGACGGCCTCCTATGCCTTCGGTTCGGGCGGAGCCGACAATGCCCTGTTCAACATCGACACCAGCACCGGTCTGGTGACCTTCAAGACAGCGCCCGACTTCGAAAACCCCGCCGATGCCGGCAAAAACAACGTCTACGACGTCGTCATCCAGGCGACGTCTGGCGGCGAGACGGTCAGCAAGTCCGTGGCCATCACCGTTACCAACGTGGATACGAAGGTACTCAACGACGGCGGTGAAACCTTCAACGGCACCGGTGCGATCGACGAGGTCAAAGGCGGCGCGAGCGACGACACCATCAACGGAGCGGGCGGCGACGACGACCTGTTCGGCGGTGCCGGTGACGACGTCATCAATGGCGGCTCGGGCAGCGACCAGATCTTCGGTCAGGCCGGCGACGACACCCTGGCCGGTGGCTCGGGCAATGACATCCTGACTGGCGGCGGCGGCGACGACACCATCGACGGCGGAGGCCAGGATTCGGGCGGGGCCGACGTCGCTGCCTTCAGCGGCAACCTGCGGGATTACACGATCGTCGCGAGCGGTTCCGATTTCCTCATCACGGACAAACGGCTCAACAGTCCCGATGGGACCGACACCGTGCGCAACGTCGAGCAGTTCCGGTTCGCCGACGGCACGATCTCGGCGGTCCAACTCGTCAACGACGCGCCGGTGGCCGTCGCCGACGCCCTGACCGCCACGGAAGACACGGTCGTCACGTTCACCGCGACCCAACTGCTCGGCAATGACACCGATGCGGATGCCGATGCCCTCGTCATCCAGTCCGTCACGGAAGGTACCGGCGGCACCGTTGCGATCGTGAACGGATCGGTGGTCTTCACACCGACGGCCAACTTCAGCGGTCCGGCCACCTTCACCTACACGGCGTCAGACGGCCGCGGAGGCGTCAGCGCTCCCGCGACCGTGACCGTGAATGTCGATCCGGTGTCGGAYRCKCCGACCCTGACGGTCGGTGCGACGGCGACGGGCGACGAGGACARCGCGATCGCGCTGGAGATCACCCCGTCGCTCACCGACGGCAGCGAAGTGCTGACGGTCACGATCAGCGACATCCCTGCCGGCGCGACCCTCTCGAACGCGGCAGCGACGACGACGGCCGAGACCATCGCGGTCACGGTGAACCCGGTGTCGGATGCTCCGACCCTGACGGTCGGTGCGACGGCGACGGGCGACGAGGACAGCGCGATCGCGCTGGAGATCACGTCGAGCCTGGTGGATAGCGGCGAGACGCTGTCGATCCGGATCAGCGGTCTTCCGGAGGGAGCGGTGCTCTCGGCCGGTACGCTGAACCAGGATGGCAGCTACACGCTGACGTCCGGCGAGCTCACCGGTCTGACGGTGACGCCCGCCCCCAACTCGGACGCGGACTTCCGCCTGACGGTGGAGGCGATCTCCCAGGACGGGACGGCCGTGGCCGCGAACGCGATCGCGCTGGAGATCACCCCGTCGCTCACCGACGGCAGCGAAGTGCTGACGGTCACGATCAGCGACATCCCTGCCGGCGCGACCCTCTCGAACGCAGCGGGTGACACGCTGGCGGTGTCGTCGGGCTCGATCACCCTGACCGCGAGCCAGCTCGCGGGCCTGGCGATCACGCCTGCGGCCAACTCGGACGTGGACTTCAGCCTGACCGTGACGGCGACGTCGAAAGACGGGACGGCGACGGCAGCGACGACGACGGCCGAGACCATCGCGGTCACGGTGAACCCGGTGTCGGATGCTCCGACCCTGACGGTCGGTGCGACGGCGACGGGCGACGAGGACAGCGCGATCGCGCTGGCCGAGACCATCGCGGTCACGGTGAACCCGGTGTCGGATGCTCCGACCCTGACGGTCGGTGCGACGGCGACGGGCGACGAGGACAGCGCGATCGCGCTGACGATCACCCCGTCCCTGACCGATGCCGGCGAAGTGCTGACGGTCACGATCAGCGACATTCCGACCGGCGCGACCCTGTCGAACGCGGCGGGTGACACGCTGGTGGTGTCGTCGGGCTCGATCACCCTGACCGCGAGCCAGCTCGCGGGCCTGGCGATCACGCCTGCGGCCAACTCGGACGCGGATTTCCGCCTGACCGTGACGGCGACGTCACAGGACGGAACGGCCGTGGCTGCCACGACGACGGACACGATCCGCGTCACCGTCGATCCGGTGAACGACGCGCCGGTGGCAGGGAGCGACACGAGCACCGTGACCCAGCGTCTCTCGGTTTCCGAGAACGTTCTCACCAACGACACCGATGCCGATATCGGTGACACTAAGACGGTGTCGACCATCGCCTTTGCCGGTGGAGGTTCGGTCGCCTTGGTGAACGGAACCGCGTCGATCGCCGGTGCCTATGGCTCGCTGACGATCAACGCGGACGGCAGCTACACCTACGCCGCGGATAGCGAAGGCCTCTTGAAGGTCGGTGAGACCCGAAATGAAACCTTCAGCTACACGATGCGGGATGGAGCCGGCTTGACGAGTTCGGCCGATCTCAAGGTGGCGGTGACCGGGTCGTCGCTCGGAACGGAGGGGGCCAACATTTTCCTCCTCACCGGCAGCGGCACGTCGGCCAGCGGTCTCGGTGGTAGCGATACCTACGTCGTCGACGATGCGAGCGATCGGGTAATCGAAGCGAAGAACGGTGACGGAATCGATGTCGTACAGTCCTCGGCTTCCTACTCCCTCGGTGGGACCTATGTCGAAGAACTGACCCTCACTGGCTCCGCCAATCTCGACGGAACCGGCAACTCTCTCAACAACATCATCCGCGGTAACGGGGGGGACAACACCCTCGATGGCGGGCGCGGTGCCGATACGATGATCGGCGGCGTGGGCTCCGACACCTTCATCGTCGACAGCGCTGGCGATCGTCTCGTCGAGTTGAAGGGCGATGCAGGAACGGACGTGGCGCAGGCTTCGGTTTCGTACTCGCTGGCCGGTCTCTATGTGGAGAATCTGACTCTCACCGGCACCGG
Organism: Methylobacterium sp. Leaf85; assembly: GCF_001422125.1. Taxonomy (NCBI): domain Bacteria; kingdom Pseudomonadati; phylum Pseudomonadota; class Alphaproteobacteria; order Hyphomicrobiales; family Methylobacteriaceae; genus Methylobacterium; species Methylobacterium sp. Leaf85. Next base: position 3,984 of record NZ_LMME01000014.1, read on the forward strand.
CAACATCAACGGCACCGGCAACTCGCTCGCGAACGTCATCACGGGTAACGATGGCGCCAACATCCTCAACGGCGGCACCGGGGCCGACAGGCTGATCGGTGGTGTCGGGTCGGATACCTATGTCATCGACAATGCCGGTGACCGGGTGATCGAGCTGAAGGATGACGCGGGCATAGATCTGGTCCAGTCGACAGTGTCCTTCTCCCTCGGGGGAACGTATGCCGAGAACCTGACCCTGACGGGCTCCAGCGCCATCAACGCACTGGGCAACTCGCTGGATAACACCCTCATCGGTAATGCGGCGAACAACCGGATCGATGGCTTGGCCGGTCAGGACATTCTGACCGGAGGTGCCGGGCGCGACACCTTCGTCTTCAGTACCGCATTGCGGGCCAGCAACGTCGATCACATCACGGACTTCATCGCGTTGTCGCCGACCACATCGGCAACGCACGACACCATCGCGCTTTCTCAGGCAGTCTTCGCCGCTCTGACGGCGGGAACATTGGCTGACGCTGCGTTCAAGGATATCTCGGCGACATCCGGTGGGATCGTCGATAGGACCGACCGGATCCTCTACGATCGCGACTCGGGCGCATTGTTCTACGATGCGGACGGAAGCGGGAAGACCAAGGCGGTTCAGTTCGCGACCTTGGACAACAAGATCGTCCTCACCCATGACGACTTCTCGATCATCGGTTAAATAGACCAGAGGCGGGTCGTCATTCGATCCGCCTTTCGAATTCGACACAGTATCGCCGAGACGAGTTGGCCTGTAGGCCGGGTCGCCTCTCGTCTTGAACGGCATATCGGGCTCGGCGAATCGAAGGATTCGTCGGGCCCGAAGCCGTATCTGGGCGATGTTGGCGGCCGTCTCCGCGAGAAGCGGCGCGGAGGCGCCCATCGCCGCGTGGTCGGAAGTGCCGAGGAGTTACTTGTCGATGGCGGTGGCGGCCAGGGCTTGGCCATCCCGGCGCAAACAGGCCGGACGACCCATGAAGATTCAGACCGAGCTCGCCAGCTCGCGCGCCAGATCTCCGACCCGTTTCAGGTCGGCCACGAAGGCCGCGTAGGCTTCGTCTTTGGCCTCGTCCGGCAGGCGCAGGAGATAAGAGGGGTGCACGGTGATGAACCCCTCATAGGCCTTGCCGAAGGAGGCCGGGCCACGGGCGCGGGTGATGGGGATCGCCTTGCCCGTCAGGGCCAGGACGGCGGTGGCGCCCAGGGCCACGACGAGCTTGGGAGCCACGAAATCCAGCTCCCGGTCGAGCCACCAGCGGTAATGGCTGACCTCGCCGGCGGTGGGCTTCTGGTGGATGCGGCGCTTGCCACGCTCTTCGAACTTGAAGTGCTTGACCGCATTGGTGAGGTAGGCCGCGTTCCGCTCTATCCCGGCATCCGCCATGGCGCGGGACAGCAGCTGCCCGGCCGGTCCCACGAAAGGACGGCCCTGCCGGTCCTCCTGATCGCCCGGCTGCTCGCCGACGAAAGCGATGGCGGCATGGGCGGGGCCTTCGCCGAGGACCGCCTGAGTCGCGCCCGGCACCAGGGGCTCGGAGCGCCGGATGATGGCGTTGAGCTCCTCCAGTGAGGCGGGATCCTGGTCGGACATCGCGGCGACGGCCTTGGCGGGATTGCGCTTGGTCGGCATCTGCGGCTCCCGTTCGATCATGGCGTCCGTGCGGGCGGACGCAGCACGGACGAGGCCGGGAATCGCCGCAGTCTCCGGCATGTTGCGCCAGTACTTCTTCGGCATCTCCGCCCGCATGGCGGCGAGGTTGGTGCGGGCGGGGTTGAACGTGCTCTCGTAGTAATCGCGCCAGCCGGCCTCGAACCCATCGGCCTCGGGGGCATCCTCGCGACGTCCCGGCGGCCCAAAGGTCAGGGTGTCGCCGTCCCAATGGGCCGAGCCGTCCGGCGTGAGGATCGACCAGTTCAGGGATCGGAAGCGCGCGACGAAGAACGTGCTCGCCGCCTCGAGGATGTGATGGTCCGGCTCGAACCAGGCGACGAAGCGCTCGACGCCATCGGCTTCCGTCCGCCGGAACCGCAGGAAGGCGTGCATCTTGTGGAGGTCGCGGGCGATGGCCTTGCGCATCCGGTCGAGGCGATGGACCAGCGGATCGCTTCCGACCTCCATCAGCCCGCGCTCGCCATGGGTGACGCGCCAGATCAGGGTGTAGAGCAGGGCATAGCGCTCGGGGTCGCGGTGCGGGACGACCATGCGGATCAGGTCGGCCGCCGCGCGCGGCAGGCTTAGTGGCGCATCGGAGCCGGATTCTGGCTGGGAGACCTGTCCGAACAGGCCGGGGGCCTGCCCGATGGACCAGACTACTCTATCGGGCGGGACCGATGCGGCGGCGAGCAGGCGCGCTGCGGCGCGGAACCCGTCGAGATCGGCGCCCTCGCGGAGGGTGATCGTTTGGAGTGATCCACCCGACCTTGCCCCCTCTGCGAGGGAGAGTGGCCCTCGCGTAAGCGAGGGTCTGGAGAGGGAAGCGCCATCTCCGGAAAGGTCGCCCCCTCTCCCGCCTGCTCCGCAGGCACCCTCCCCCGCAGAGGGGGGAGGGTGGTGCTCACCATCGCGGTCCATCAGAACAGGCTCAGCTGCCGCGCCGGCTCGACGAGCTTGGCGCGCAGGTCCAGCCTGTCGGTGCCCCCGGGTCCCGGGTGATAATCGGCGGCAATCAGGAACGGGCGGGCGCGCTTGAGGCCGGAGGTGAGACGGGCGACGTCGTCCAGGCGCAGCCGCGTGTGGCGGCGCGCCTTCACGATCTTGTCGACGGCCCGCGCACCGAGGCCCGGCACCCGCAGCAGCATCTCCCGGTCGGCGACATTCACGTCCACGGGGAAACGCCCCCGATGCTTCAGCGCCCAGGCCAGTTTCGGGTCGATGTCGAGAGAAAACATCCCGTCTTCGGCGGCATCGGCCACGTCGTCGGCGGAGAAATCGTAATACCGGATCAGCCAATCGGCCTGATAGAGCCGGTGCTCGCGCTGGAGCGGCGGGGATTTCAGGGGCAGGATGGCGGAGCCGTCTGGGATCGGGCTGAAGGCCGAGTAATACACCCGCTTCAGGTTGAACGAGCCGTAGAGAAGGGCGCTCTTGCGGATCAGCGCCTCGTCGGTGGTGGTGTCCGCACCGACGATGACCTGCGTCGACTGCCCGGCGGGCGAGAACCGGCGCTTCTCGGCCTTCGCCTCGGTGATCCGGGCGCCGATCTGCTTCATCGCGTTCTGGATGACCGGGCCGTTCTTTTCCGGCGCCAGCCGGTGCAGGCTGGCATCGGTGGGGAGTTCGAGGTTGATCGAGAGCCGGTCGGCATAGAGCCCCGCCTCCTCCACCAGCCACGGGCTCGCCTCCGGGATTGACTTGAGGTGGATGTAGCCGCGAAAGCCGTGGTCGCGCCGCAGGGACTTCGCCACCCGCGTCAGCAGTTCCATCGTGTGGTCGGGCGACTTGATGATGCCCGAGGAGAGGAACAACCCTTCGATATAGTTGCGCTTGTAAAACTCCACCGTGAGGGTCACGACCTCCTCGACGGTGAACTTGGCGCGGGCGACGTTGGAGGAGCGCCGGTTCACGCAATAGGCGCAGTCGAACAGGCAGTAATTGGTCAGCAGGATCTTCAGGAGCGAGATGCAGCGCCCGTCCGGCGTGTAGGCGTGGCAGATGCCGGCGCCGGTGGTCGAGCCGAGTTCGCCCTTGCCGGCCACCCGTTTGGGCGCCCCCGACGAGGAGCAGGACGCATCGTATTTCGCGGCATCGGCCAGGATGCGCAGCTTCTTGGCGAGGGTCTCGTCCATGATAGGGACATGCGCGTCGTTCGTGTTTCGTTCAAGTTTTTGTCGGGCGCGGCCGAAAATGTCGCAGCGCGCTTTCCCGTCTCCCCGCATGTGGGACCACCGGGTTCATCTGGCATCGCGCGTCCCTCTCCCCCCTGTGGGGAGAGGTCAGGAGTGGGGGTGGCGCCGCTGGCCTCCGACGGCTGAGGGTCACCCAACCACCCCCACCTCCAATTCCTCCCCACAAGTGGGAGGACGGCCGCGTAGCGCGCGAAAGGTGTGAATGCCGTAGGCGTGCGAGGAGTGGGGCAGCACCGCCCGGCTCACGACGAGACGGCCATCACCGGTCGAGCCCGTCCTCCGCAATCACCTCCTCGTCGACGATCGTTTTCGCCAATCCGTACGAGAACCCGGCCCTCGCCATCGAGGCGAGATCCTTGTCGCGGTGGGCGGCGCGGAGGTCGGGGCGGCGGAACGGGCCGAGCCGGCGGCGCTTGGCATAGGCGCGGGCCGCCACCTCCTCGGCATCGGTGCCCTCCTCCTCACCCCGGTCGCGCTCGGTCTCCAGGGTTTCGGCGATGAGCGTCCGGTCGACCCCCTTGGCGGCGAGCTTGGCCGAGAGGCCGCGGGCGGAGGCCCCGCGCCGGCGCAGGGTCGCCGCCCGCGCGGCGGTGAACCGGGCGTCGTCCACGAGGCCGGAGGAACGGGCGCGCTCCACGATGGCGGCGACGGTCTCGGCGAAGGCGGCGGGGTCTTCGTCCCGGAGCCGGCACCGCTTGGCGACCCGGCGCTCCAAGGTCTGGCGCAGCATCGCTACGGAGGCGCTGTAGCGCTCCAGATACTGCAGGGCGACGCGCTCCAGATACGCGGCCGTGATCGGCGGCGTAGGTTTCGCCGCGCGGGGCGTGGGCTCTGCCTCGCGCGACATTGGCTTTGCCTCGCGGGGCGTGGATTTTGCCTGTCGCGAGGGCACGACACGTCCCGCTGCAACGTTTCGAGCGCTCATCGGTTCATCACGCTTCGGACAGGTTTCAGGATCATGAGGCGCCTCGTCTCGACCGTGAACCGGTTGCCTGTCTTACCCCGAGAGGACGCATGCATGTCATGCCGGCATTCCTCCTGAAGCGCGAGTGGCTCCTGGTCGCGCTCGGCCTCGGCTTCGCCGTTCTCGCGGCCGCCGTGGTCTACCTGTCGCGCCCGACGGTGCTCACCGTGGCGGTCGGTCCGCGCGACGGGGCCGAGGCGCAGTTGCTCGAAACCTATGCCCAGGCCCTCAAACGGGCGCGGGAGGACGTGCGCCTCAACGTGCGGACCTATGACGACGTGCGCGACAGCGCCGCCGCGCTCCAGGCCGGGAACGCCGATCTCGCCGTGGTCCGGCCCGACGTCTTCCTGCCCGATAACGGCCTGACGCTGGCGCTCCTTCACGAGGAGACGCTCCTCATCGCCACCCCCGAGGCCAGCGCGATCGAGAGCTTCCCCGACCTCGCGACCAAGCGCCTCGGCATCGTCGAACGACACGCGGCCGACCGGCCCTTCGTCACCAACCTCCTCGGCTTCTACGATTTCACCCCCGTGCCGGCGCCCGAGCCCGGCCATGCCCTCACCGCCGGCCATATCGCCCTGGTGCCGCTCAAGCCCGGCGAGGTGACCGCCGCGCTGCAGGCCGGCACCGTGGACGCCGTCGCCGTCATCGCGGCGCCGACCTCGAAGGCCGCGATCTCCACGGTCCGGGCGGTGGAGATGGCCTCCCATGAGAAGAAGATCACCATCGTCTCCGTCCCCGACGGCGACGCCATCGTGCAGCGGATGCCCGAACTGCAATCGGCGACGATCCCCGCCGGCACGTTCGGCGGCCGGCCCAAGCGCCCCGAGGAGGACGTGAAGACGGTGGGCGCTTCCTACCGGCTGATGGCGCGGGGCGGGGTGAGCCGCTACTCGGTGGCCTCCGTCACGCAGCACCTGTTCGAATGGCGCTCGAAGCTGGCGCCCGGCGCGCCCATCGCCAACCTGATGAAGGCCCCGGATTTCGAGACGTCGGTGGCCGCCACCAGCGCCCGCCTGCCCAACCATCCGGGCGCGGTCGATTATTTCGAGCGGGAGCAGCAGACCCTGTTCGAACGCTACGAGGATTACGTCTACCTCCTCGCCTTCTTCGGCGGCACGATCGGCTCCGGCATCGCCTGGCTCGGCCAGCGCCTCGCCCGCCAGCGCCGCGAGCGGGTGGACGTGGTCCTCGACCGGCTCCTCGACATCCTCAGGGACATCCGCTCGGCCACCACGAGGGAGCAGCTCGACGGCCTCGTTCGCGAGACCGACGACCTCGTCACCGACGTCGTCCAGCACGCCCGCGAGCGCAACGTCGACACCCGCGCGATGAACGCCCTGATCCTGGCCATCGACGCCGTGCACGGCGCCATCGCCGATGCCCGCCGGTCCCTCGTCACCGGCGCCGAGCCCGAGCGCCGGCCCCTGCGGACGCGGTCCGCGCGTCTTCTCAGGCTGGATCGGCCGGCGGCGGAATAGGCGCGGCTTCTCCCCTCATCGCCTCATCTCGTCGAGCATGGCCTCGACGACGTTGCTGAAATCGTCGCTCCAGGGACGGCGGCCCATGTCGGGCACGACCCGCGTCCACTCGCCCGGTTCGGCGAGCGTCCCGAGATGGGCCTCGTCGCGGGCGATGGCGACGACGATGGAGGCCTGACGGAAGCGCGGTCCGTCGATGCTGTCCATCAGGCGCCCGTCGCGGACGAAGGTGACGAGGCCCTTGTCGGCTGCCGCGCGGGCGAGGATGTGGCGCAGTTCGAGGTGCCGGTTCGAGATGTGGACGACGAGGGCGCCGTCGGGCGCGAGCTTCGCGGCGTAGAGCGCCAGTGCTTCCCGCGTCATGAGATGGCTCGGGATCGAGTCGGAGGAGAAGGCGTCGACCACGATCAGGCTCTTCCCGCCGGGCTCGTCGGCCAGGGTCAGGCGCGCATCGCCGAGGACGATCCGGGCATCGGGGGCGCAGGCGCCGAGGAAGCGGAACAGGGCGGGATTCCGCGCGATGCGGACCACTTCCGGGTCGATCTCCAGGAAGGTCCAAGCCTCGCCGGCCTGGGCATGGCAGGCGAGGCTGCCGGCACCGAGCCCGACCACGGCCACCGTGTCGAGGCGTCCGCCTTGGCGTGACCGGACGGCTGCGATCGCGCGGCCGATGCCGCCCTCCATGGTGAAGTAGGTCACCGGCTCGGGCCGCCCGGTGAACGGCGTACCGTCCTCGTTGGTGATCCGCATCGCGCCGTGCAGGGTGGTGCCGTGGCTGAGGGTGCGGAAGTGTCCGTCCGTCGAGGTGGCGATCTTGTGCACCCCGAAGAACGAGCGCACCGACGCGCCCGAGGTCAGGGCTCCGCTGACCGTGGCCGAGAACAGGGCGAGGCCCATCGCCAGAAGCGCCACGTTCTGCGGCTTGCGCCAGAATGCGATCATCGCCCCCATCAGGCAGAGGGCGCCGACGATGAGCCATGAGCGTGGCAGGATCGTCAGGTTGATCAGGAGGGCCAGCACGATCAGCCCGGCCAGGATGGCGAGCGACCGCCGGTTCTCGCGCCAGGACGCGGCGGACAGGATGGACAGGTCCGGCCGGCACAGCAGGGCGGCCACGAGCAGGATCGGGTATTCGAGGACGGTGGAGAAGATGCGCGGCGCGAGGAGCCCACAGAAGATGCCCCCGAGCATGCCTCCGAAGGACAGGCAGAGATAGAACTCGGTGAGCCGCGCCGCATCCGGGCGGCGCGTGTAGAGCGCCCCGTGGCAGATCATGGCGTTGACGAAGAAAAGGCCGAGATGGAGCGCCAATCCGATGCCGAGCGGGAACGCCGCCGTCATGGGCAGGAGCGCCATCGCGGTGCCGAAGACCTGGATACAGGCGAGGACGGTCTGGGACGGGACCATCCGCTCGCGGAAGGCGAGGACGAAGGTGAGGAGGAACAGCGCCAGGGGCGCGACCCAGAGCAGGGGCGCAGCCGCCACATCGGTGGAGATGTGCGCCGTCACCGAGACGAGGAGGCCCGAGGGCACCAGGGAGAGGGCGATCCAGCCGAACCGCTGGCGCCAGATCTCACGCCGGGAGGCGGAGGCCGCTGCGACGCCGGCCGCGATCCGGGACGGGGCCGAGGCGTTGCGCGCGGCTGCGGCGGCGCAGATCGCGATCAGTCCGGCGAGAACCGCGAATCCCAGCATCCAGACCTGGCTCTGGTCGCGCAGGGTGAGGAGCGGCTCGATGGCGAGGGGATAGGCGATCAGGGCCGTGAAGGAACCGATGTTCGACGCCCCGTAGAGGAAGTACGGGTCGCGCGCATGGGGGTGGTTCGAGCGCGAGAACCAGGCCTGCAGCAGCGGCCCGTTCGCCGACAGGGCGAAGAACGGCAGGCCCACCGAGAGGAGGAACAGCCCGAGCAGCCAGACGGCTTCCCCATCGGCGGGCGGCTTGCCCCAGCCCGCGGCCAGTTCGATCGGCAGAGCCGCCAGGGCGCAGCCCATCACGGCGAGGTGGAGCGGGGCGGCGACGCGCAGCGGCAGGTAGCGGGCCAGGGCATGGGCATAGGCGTAGCCGGCCAGAAGCAGGGACTGGAACACCACCATCGCCACGGACCAGACCGAGGGCGAGCCGCCGAGGACCGGCAGCACCATCTTGGTGAACATCGGCTGGACGCCGAAGAGCAGCAGGGCCGAGAGGAAGATCGTGGCGACGAACAGCGCGAGAAACGCCGTCGCTCGGGACGATCCGCTCAAACCGGCATGCCGGGCTCCGTCCGCTGCCATGGTCATTGGTCGAGCCCACTCCGTTTCCGCCGGCCGATTAACGGAAGAGGCCGTTAAATTGTGGTTGCTCCGGAGGAGGCGGATCGCTCGCGGACGTCATGATTCGTCATGGACGGCGCTCGTCCGACCGGCTTCGATGACCGGGGGGACAAGCGAGTTGGTCGAAGCGTGCGGCCGATCCTTTGCGGAAACCTCGCCCGCGACGTCGAGGTGAATGCCGGTTCGGCGAAAAAGAGCGCGGCACAACAAAGGCCGAGAGTTGTGCCTCGACCCAACCTGGTCGGGCGCAGCTCTCGCCGGGCGCACGCTCCGCGCGATTGATCTCAAATGGCCGATACCGCCGTTCGAGGGTGCGCGGAGGCCGGCTCGTGCCAGGACCATTTGCGCCCATATGCGCTGATCGGCGCCTCCACGAGACGCGTCAGAAGCCAGCCTACGGCAACGCAGACCGGCAGGGCCGCGACGGTGACCCCCCATTGCGCCGCCGTTCCGACATCGGGTTTTGTGCCGAGAATGAGCCCGTGCATCAGGCCCAGCACCGGCATGTGCGTCAGGTAGACGGCGTAGGAGGTCGTGCCGAAGAAGCACAGGATCGGCGAACGGAAGCGTATCGCTTCGGGTGCGCCGCGCACGAGGGTCAGGAGAAAGGCAGTGCATCCCACTGAAACGGCGAGCGGCCCGAAGACTTGGAAAACGATGCCTTGTTCGCTGTCCATCAGCTTCAACAGGCAAGTCACGAGGAGAAGCAGCGGCGCGGCCAGCCGCAGCGGCAACTCCAGGCGTGACCCTAAGGTTCGCGGCGAAGCTATCGCGAGTGCCCCGAGCACGCCGCAGATGAGTACGTCGGCTCGGGTGGGCAGGAAGACGAGTGTCGCCATCCGCCAGTCCGGCGCCAAAAGAAGAATGCCTGCCCGAGCGCACACCGCCGCGAGCATGATGATGCAGAGCACTGCAGCGAGGCGGCGACGCGGCACGAGCAGGCACAAGAGTGGCAGCGCGAGGTAGAAGTGCTCTTCGAGGCCCATCGTCCAGGTCGGACCGAGCCACTCATGTCCAACGTCGTTGCGGGCCGCCATGAACACGTTTTGGCTGAAGGTGAGGTAGGACCAGAGCGGGAAGGTCGTGTCGGCGTGTGCCCAGGGCCGATCGACCAAGCTAACGAGACCGAAGATCGCGAGAACGCACAACATGTAGATCGGCAGCGTGCGGCAGGCCCGACGCACGTAGAAGACGGTCAGAAAGTTCCGCGCGTGGCTCTTGTCGAGGATCAGCTTGCCGACGAGGTAGCCGCTCAGCACGAAGAACATGTCCACCGCAAGCCAGCCCACCATGAAGACGGAAAGGCCCCTCGGCACTTCGCCGAAGTAATGCGAGATCACAACGAAGATCGTCATGAGACCTCGAAGACCGTCGAGAGCAACCACACGTCGATCAGGGCTGAAAGGGCTGGCAGGATCGCGGCGGCTCATCGTGACAGTCGTCATCAGTTCCGTTGGCTGCATGAAGACTGCCCCGGTGATGAGCTATTCTACCGCGGAAGCGTCAACGCAGTCTGAAGGCACTCATCGATGAGCAGGGATAGGTGGGGAGACCTCCCGATCCCCGGGCACACCAGCCGTGTCGGCAACGAATCGATGTCCGCGTCGAGTCGACGGTGGAACGTCCACCTTTGGGTTGAAGGCCAGAATCCGGCCGCCATCCGACCCGGTCCTTCGGGGCGGGACCCGACGACGGCGTCCTGTCACGAGGACCGCGACGCCGGCCTTCCACCGCCGGCCGGAGCGTGTCCGGGGGGCTTCAATAATGCGGCGGGGGCGGTTCCGGGGCGCCGGTGCCCGTGCGGGAGCCGGCCTCCTCGACCTGCTCCACGAGCTTGGCCAGATGCCGCGTCAGGGCATCGATCTGGCGCCATTGCGCGGTGATCGTCGCGTTGAGGTCGTCGATCACCACGTCCTGCTCGGTCAGCCGCATCTCCAGGGCGTCGATGCGGGCGGAGAGCGTATCGTCATCGGTCATGGCTGGCCCCGCCTCATCGCAGCGTCTCGGGATCGTGGTCGGGCCGCTCGACGAGGCCGGGTCCGAGCGCAATGCGGTGGTCGAAGACGAAGCAGTCGCCGCGCCAGCGGCTCTCGGCCTCGGGGATCGTCTCGAGATAGCGCAGGATGCCGCCCTCGAGATGGTGGACGGTGGCGAACCCCTTGGCGCGCATATAGGCCCCGGCCTTCTCGCAGCGGATGCCGCCGGTGCAGAACATCGCCACCGCCGGATGCGCGGCGGGGTCGAGGCCGTCGACATAGGCCCGGAAATCCGAGAACCGCGACAGATGCGGGTCCGTGGCCCCCTCGAACGTGCCGAGATTGACCTCGAAGGCGTTGCGGGTGTCGAGGAGGAGGAGGCCCGGCGTATCGAGCAGCGCGTTCCACGCCTCGGGCGGCACGGGAATCCCCGCCTCGCCCGCATCGGTGGCGCCGTCGTCGAAGGTCACGATCTCCCGCTTCACCCGCACCTTGAGATGAGCGAACGGCGCTGCCACCGCCCTCGAGAGCTTCACGTCGAGATCCCTCAGGCGCTCGCCGAAAAGCGGGCCGTCGCGCAGGTCGGACAGGAGCGTGGCCATGCCGGCCGCGCTGCCAGCGATGGTGCCGTTGATCCCCTCGCGCGCCAGGAGGAGCGTGCCGAGGATGCCGAGTTCCACGCAACGCCGCTCCAACGCGTCGCGCAGGTCTGCGGCGTCGGGCAGGGGAACGAAGCGGTAGAGGGCGGCGACGGTGTAGGGCATCGGCGGCAGGGTCTATCAGGCGTGGCCTTTAGGGGGAACCGCTGGGCGCCCCGCCCTCGATCCGGCGCAGGACGAAGGTGGTGCCGACTTCCGGCTCGCGCCGCCAATGGTTCTCCCCCGCCGGCACCAGGCCCACCACATGGCCGCGCCGTGCCACCAGGGTGAGCCGGCCGGGAGCCGCCAGCCAAGCGGCCGGATCGAAGGTCGTCAGCCCGCTGTCGCGGCAGCCCTCGAGCAAGCGGACCGGGGCGGTCCCTCCCCCCTCCGCGGGTTTCAGTTCCAGGCGGCAGACGTCCTGCTCGCGGTAGCGGTCGAGGGCGTAGACGCCCGCCGTCGGCCGCGCGCCGGCAGGCGTCGCTGCGCCAGTCTGCGCCCCGGTATTCTGGCCCCCTGCGGCAGTCGGATCGTCCCGTTCGAGCTTGAACCCGGCGCCGCCATCCGGCGCGGGCGCGGGAGGGGGCGCCATCGCCACGATCTGGAGCGGGACGAGGCTGTAGACCTCACCCCCCTCGGTCTTGGCCATGAGGCTGCGCCGGTCGTCCCGCGCCTTGAAGATCAGGACCGGCCGGACGTTCTTGTCCACGAGGCGGACGACGCCGTCCACGAACAGCCAGGCGGCGACCTCGTTCAGGATCGGCAGGGCGCGGCGGCACCCGGCGGGAAACGACAGGCGCCGCCCGCCCTCGAAGCTCTGCGACGCGAGGGTCATGACGCAGCGCCGCGTGCTGCCGTCCCGCGACAGGTCCCAGGTGCCGGGAACCCCTTCGATGGTCGGCGGCAGGGTCTCCACGAAGCCGGGGGGCGGGCTCGCCGCGGCGGGCGTCTCCGAGGGGCCGGCGGCGGCGGGGGGCTCCGAAGGTGTCGGCGCGGGCGTCGCGGACGGGGCCGGTGTCGAGGGTGTCTGGGGAGCACCCTGAGCCATCCCCTGCCCCCCATTCTGGGTCATAGTCTGGGCCTGCGCCGGACCGGCCAGGGCCGCGATCGTCACCAGGCCGGCGAGAAATCCGGCGCGGGACCGTGCGAGACAAATCATCGGGCTGCTCCGTTCGCCGGCGTTTCCGGCACCGGCGTCAGCGCCCCTCTGCCGGAGAACCAAGAGAGCAGGTTGTCGACCACGAGCCGGCCCATGGCCTCGCGGGTCTGGACGGAGCCCGAGCCCACATGCGGCAGCAGGACCACCCGTTCCAGGCCGAGGAAGGCCTCCGGCACCTGAGGCTCGGCGGCGAAGACATCGAGCCCCGCGCCGTGGATCGCGCCCGATCGCAGGGCCTCGATCAGCGCCGGCTCGTCGACGAGGCTGCCGCGGGCGACGTTGACGACGATCCCGTCGGAGCCGAGGGCGTCGAGGATCTCGGCATTCACGATGCCGTTCGTCTCCGGGCCGCCGGGCGCCACGATCATGAGGACGTCCACGGCCCGCGCCATTTCCAGCAGGGTCGGGTGGAAGGCATAGGCCACGTCGTCCTGCCGGCGGCGGCCGTGATAGGACAGGGTCACGCCGAACCCTTCGAGGCGGCGGGCGATGGCCCGCCCGATCCGGCCGAGGCCGAGGATGCCGACATGCCGGCCGCGCAGGGTCGCGGTGAGCGGGTAGGTCCGCGTGGGCCAGTGCCCGGCGCGCAGGTAGCGGTCCGCCTGCGGAATCTCTCGGATTGTCGCCAGGAGCAGCCCGAGGGCGAGGTCGGCCACCTCGTCGGAGAGCACGTCGGGCGTGTTGGTGACGACGATGCCCCGCTCCGCCGCGGCGCCGACATCGATCGTATCGTAGCCGACGCCGTAACTCGCCACGATCTCGAGATGGGGCAGCCGCTCGAAGAGGGCGCGGTCGACGGGGGCCTGCGCCCCGATCGCCATGGCGCGGATGCGCGGTCCGATCTCGCGATAGAACGCGTCGGGATCGGGCGCGGTGTCGGCACGGTGGAGGGTGAAGGCGCCCGCCAGCGCCTCCATCACGCTGGGCTGCATCGGCTTCAGGAGCAACAGGTCGGCAGGCTGCATGTCGCGCTCGTCATCCGTCCCCGGAACCGGCCATGGAAGGAGTGGCCATGAGAGGATACGGCTGTAATCCGCCCTCCGGGCAGGGTCCAGCCATCGCGGCCGGCCCGCATCGGCCAAGGCCGCCATGCGGCGCGTGGGCGGCAGTCATGAGCCCGATGCGCCGTGTGCGCCGGCCTACTTCCAAGCGGGCCTTTCGAACATTACTAAAGAGGTCGAGAGTCACATATTCGCCCGTGATCCGATCAACGACGAAAACCGAAACAGCCACGCCATGACTGCCCCGCGCACCCTCTACGACAAGATCTGGGACGACCACGTGGTCGATGTCGAGCCGGACGGCACCAGCCTCCTCTACATCGACCGCCACCTCGTCCACGAGGTGACGAGCCCACAGGCCTTCGAGGGGCTGCGCGTGGCCGGACGGCGCGTGCGCCACCCGGAGAAGACCCTGGCGGTGGTGGACCACAACGTCCAGACCTCGGACCGCCGCTTCGGCATCGAGGATCCCGAGAGCCGCCTCCAGTTGGAGACGCTGGCCGAGAACGTGCGCGACTTCGGCATCGAGTTCTACGATGCCCTCGACCGCCGCCAGGGCATCGTCCACGTCATCGGCCCGGAGCAGGGCTTCACCCTGCCGGGCCAGACCATCGTCTGCGGCGACAGCCACACCTCGACCCACGGCGCCTTCGGCGCGCTGGCGCATGGCATCGGCACCTCGGAGGTGGAGCACGTGCTCGCCACCCAGACGCTGCTGCAGCGCAAGGCCAAGAACATGCGTGTCACCGTGGACGGCACCCTGCCGCCGGGCGTCACCGCCAAGGACATCATCCTCGCCATCATCGGCGAGATCGGCACCGCCGGCGGCACCGGCTACGTCATCGAATATGCCGGCGAGGCGATCCGCGCCCTCTCGATGGAGGGGCGCATGACGATCTGCAACATGTCGATCGAGGGCGGCGCCCGCGCCGGCCTGGTGGCGCCGGACGCCATCACCTACGCCTACGTCAAGGATCGCCCCAAGGCCCCCAAGGGCGAGGCGTTCGAGCGGGCCCGCGCCTATTGGGACAGCCTCGCCACCGACGAGGGCGCCTTCTTCGACCGCGAGGTCCGCCTCGACGCCGCGAGCCTGCCGCCCCTGGTGAGCTGGGGCACCAGCCCCGAGGACGTGGTCTCGATCTCCGGCCTCGTGCCCGATCCGGCCGCCATCGCCGACGAGAACAAGCGCCAGTCGAAGGCGAAGGCCCTCGACTATATGGGCCTCACGCCGGGCACGAAGATCACCGACATCAGCGTCGACCGGGTCTTCATCGGCTCCTGCACCAACGGCCGTATCGAGGACCTGCGCGCTGTGGCCAAGATGGTGGAGGGCCGCAAGGTCCACCCGTCGGTCTCGGCCATGGTGGTGCCGGGCTCCGGCGTGGTGAAGGCCCAGGCGGAAGCGGAAGGCATCGACCTCATCCTCAAGGAGGCCGGGTTCGACTGGCGCGAGCCGGGCTGCTCCATGTGCCTCGGCATGAATGCCGACCGCCTCAGCCCCAACGAGCGCTGCGCCTCCACCTCCAACCGCAACTTCGAAGGCCGCCAGGGCCATCGCGGGCGCACCCACCTCGTCTCCCCGGCCATGGCCGCCGCCGCCGCCGTGGCCGGCCGGTTCGTCGACATCCGCGAGTGGCGCGGCGAGGCCTGAGCGCCGAGCTTGGGCGGAATCGGCGAAACGGGCCGGAATCGCGATTGACGCGGCCGGCCCGTCCGCCTAAACGAACCTCCGCGTCGGCAAACATCTGCCGACCGGCCCAGGTGGCGGAATTGGTAGACGCGCTGGTTTCAGGTACCAGTCTTGCAAGAGGTGAAGGTTCGAGTCCTTTCCTGGGCACCAAGCAAAAACTAAGTGACTGATGTTGACTTAGTTTTTGGCCCCGCTTTCCGCACTTCGTCGATCGATGCGGGATAAACCGAGCCTAGCGGGCTCAACGGGCATGACCCGCGATTTCGGCACAGGTCGTCCTGTCCCAACTTCAGCATTCCCATCCTATGGCGCGCGTCGCGCTGCGCCGGGCGTTCCAGCTTTGCGTCGGTTCTTTCCAAACGACATCCCGAACCATGTGCCGTCGGAGCGTGGCGGCGGCGGGTGAACGCCCGAAGCCGCAGGCCATTGGTGGCCGTCATTCTCCGGCTTCCTCGCCTGGGGCGCGCCGGATCCACACCGTCGCAAAGGGTTCGCCCGGTCGAAGTGCGGTCTCGAGGGCGCCTTTCCGGTGGAGGCCCTCGAGGTCAGGCCCGATCGGCAGGCCCGCCTTTGCGGCGATACGCTCGCTGAAGGCCACCCGTTCGACCCATTCGGCCGGCACGTGTTCGAGCACGGTGCGTTCCTCGTCGGTGAAGACGGGCGGCACGTTGAGCGCATCGATCGCCGCCTCGAGGCTGGCGACCGGCATTCCGTCCACGCACCAGACCCGCTCGAAAGGCAGTCCGGCCGCCTGCCGCGCCGCGCCCGCATAGCCCCGGTCGATGCAGGTCAGCCGCGGGATGGCGCTGTGCTGCATCAGCCAGCCGGAGCCGTTCGGCCCATAATTCATGTGGCCGTCGTCACGGAGTTTGCCGGCCTTCACGTCGTCGAGGGTGATCGTCATGCTGCGGCTCCAAGGTCGAGCGCGTTGGAGCGTGCCGTGCGTGCGAGGCCCGACCGTGACATCCGCCTCGGCCTCTTCGGGCGGGATTCCGGGCCAGCGTTCCCGCCGGGCCAGCGCGGTCCCGGTGCACTCTCCAAGCGCCCCATCGCCGGCCAGGATATCCCGGTGCCCTCGGCAGGCAAGTCGCAGGGCAGCTTTACCGCCCCTTCGCCGGGACACAGGCCCTCGCGCGCCGGGCCGATGCGGACGGTTCACGCACGGCTCCCGGTGACTTGACGCTCCAAGCGTCCGCCGGCCAAGCTCTCGCGGCTTCCGAGCAGGCGTCGGGGCAAGCCCCGCCGACGCCGATGTCCCACTCTCGAGAGACGCTTCCAGAATGGTTCTTTCCCGTTTCCGCCGGGCCACCGGCCGCCTCCTCGCCCTCCTCGGCCTCGTCTCCCCGCTCCTCTCCGTCCCGCTCCTGCCCGCCCTCGCCGCCGAGGCGGTCTTCCCGCCCGCCGGCGGGATCGGTCTCGTGCCGCCCGCCGGCATGACGCTCTCCAGGAGCTTCGCCGGTTTCGAGCATCCCTCCGGCGCCTCCATCGTCATCGTCGCGATGCCGGCCGAGGCCTACGGGCAGCTCGCCGAAAAATTCACCCCTGATTCCCTGCGCGCGACGGGCTTCGCCGCCGTGGGAGCCGCCGAGCCGCTGGCCGTCGCCGGCGGCGAGGGGCGGGTCCTGCGCGGCAGCCAGTCGGCCAGGGGAATCGCCTATACCAAGTGGGTCGCGGTGGTGCGGGGCGGGGACGGCACCGGCCTCGTCACCGTGCAGGTTCCGGAAGCGGCCCGTGCACAGGTGCCGAACCAGGCGGTGGAAGCCGCGCTCGGCACCATCGCCTTCCGCTCCCCCGGCAGCGTCGCCGACCAGATCGCGGCCATGCCCTATTCGGTGGGGGACCTGGCCGGGTTCCGCCCGGTGCGGACGCTGATGGGAAACACCCTCCTGCTCACCGATGGCCCCAAGGACGTCGATCCCGAAGGCACCCAGCCGCTCGTCATCGTGGCGCCCTCCCTGGGCAAGGCCCCGGTCGCGACCGGCCAGCAGAGCGCCTTCGCCCGCAAGGCGCTGGGCACCATCCGGGAGGTGAAGGACATCGCGGTCACCGACGAGAGCCGCACCAGCGAGGGCGGCGCGGTCCTCATCCGCCTGCGCGCCACCGGCAAGGACGTGCGGTCCGGCCGAAAGGTCGGGGTGACCCAGACGATCCGCTTCGAGGGCAAGAGCTACCTGCGCGTCATCGGTCTCGCCGGCGCGGACCAGCCGGACGCCCTCGCGCGGGCCGAGCGCGTCGCCGCCTCGGTGATTCCGCGCTGAGTGGGCGTGTCCTGGTGAAGGGCAATCCGTCGGCCTTCACGAAGGTGGAGCATGCCATGAACGCCACGATCCGCTGCGTCTGCGCCCTCGCCGCGTTCGTTCCCGTCGCGGCCCCGGCCCAGGATGTCGGAGCGAGCATCCCGCAGGGGCTTCAGCAGCAACAGTTCCAGAACCTCGACGCGACCATCGGCGCCGGATGGTGGAGCCCCTGGCGGGCAAGACGCCCCTGTCGCGGCCCGCCACGCGCGCCGCCTTCGCCGAACGGGTGAAGCTGCGCGCCGTGCTGCACCATGCCGGCTGGCAGGCCGCCCGGCGCCTCGGGACGGTGCCGGCTTTCGTCGCCGGACTCTCCAAGGACTTCATTCCGCCAGCGACGCTCCGGGACGTCACGCTGACGGAGGACGGGCTGGTCGCGAAGGACCGCCGGAACGGCCCCGCGGCCGGGGCGGGCGGCGGCCCGGCGCCTCGGCGGGCGCCGTGAGAATGCCTCACAAAACTTCCGATCCCGGGCGGTTCTCGCTCCAGGCACGACAGTGCAGCGGGAGTTTTGTGAGAGACACTCAATTCGGGCGTGACCTCCGGGACGGACGCTACGGTCTCGACCACCCCTCGCCGACCCCGATCGGCGATGGCGGGCGAAGTCGGCGGCTGTTCCCTCGCGAAAGCCGCCGCCGCGACCCGGCCCGGAGATGGTCTCCATCGGCACCCGCATGGCCTCGCGTGAGGAGAGCGGACCCGGTGTGACCGCACGGTGCGGGACTATTCGTGGCCCGGCCCACCAGGGTTGCCCCCGCGATCCCAGGGCGGCTAGACATCCCTGCGACCGGAACGCCGCATGTCACCGCGCCGGTCGCCGCCTCTTCCCCGTTTCGCGAGGAGCCACGATGCAGAGACCCGAGGATCGCACTGTTGCCCAGACCGGGTCCGCTGCATGAGGGTCGTCCGCGCGGCGCGCCTCCACCTGAAGGAGGGGGCCTCCGACAAGGTCTACGAGGTGGACCTCGTGGAGAACGACGCGGTCGCCGCCCCTGAGCGCTTCCTCGTCAATATCCGCTACGGACGACGCGGCACGATCCTGCGCGAGGGATCGAAGACGGCGCAGCCGATCACCGCCGATGCCGCCGCGAAGGTGTTCGACAGCGTGGTCGTCGCGAAGGTCAATGCCGGCTACCGCCGGATCGACCCGGCCGCTTCCTTCCCCGGACCGACGGTCGAGGCGGAATCGCGGGAGGGCGGCACCCCGGCCGAGGGCCGCGACGGCATCCTTCTCGCGCGGCTGGCCTCCTGCCGGCGCGGGCTCTGGCCGGAGAAGGATCGCGAGCGCCTGCTCTGGCGCATCGGCCAGCTCCGCATCGCGCGAGCGGAGCCGGACCTCGTCGCCCTGGTGCGGGACATCGGTCCGGCGGGGGCGAGCTACGCCCTGGTCTGGGCGCTGGCGCGCGCCGTGGGGGGCAAGGCGGCACCGATCCTCGAGGCCGTGGCGGCCGAGACGAGCAGCGTCGTGATCCGTGACCTCGCCCGCTTCGCCCTGGTCTCGCCGCTGATGGGCGCGCAGCGACGCTCCTCGGGAGAGGAGGCCGACCTGCCGGAGGCGGTCGCCCGGCCGGCCCGCGCCGGCGACGCGGACAGCCTCGTCGCCGCGCTGACCGCCCTCGCGAGGGGCAAGCCCATCTCCGTCGGGCCAGCGCTGGTGGCGCTCGGCCGCTGCGCGCAGGACGATGCCGTGCTGCATGCGGGCCTCTGCGCCGCGCTCCCGCATCTGCCCGCCCGGCCGCCCTACCTCATCGGCCTGCGCCGCCTCTTCAAACATGCCGAGATGGCCGACGATGCCGGCCTCTTCGGCGCCACCGCGCTGCGCCTCGAGACCGCGAAGGCGATGTACAAATCCGGCGCCCCCCTGGTCTACTCGGCCGAGTTGCGGCGGCAATTCGTGGTGCGCGATGAACGGGGCGGTCCGGATGCGCGGATCGGCCTGTCCTCGGCCACCTCGCTCTACCTCAAGCGCCGGATCTGGCGGGCCTTGCGCAAGCGCGGCGAGGTCGGCGATCCGGCCTTCGCCGAGATGGCCGCCGGCCTGCTGATGAGGGTGCGGCCGGAGGATTTGGGTCCGCGCACGGTCTCGACCCTGTGGCGGCGTCAGGCGAACGGCAATTGGGGCCGCGATGCCCGCCTGCGCGGGCCGCTCGCGACCCACTGGGCGGCGAGCCAACTCTTGTTCCGCCACGCGCGCCAAGCACGGCCGCGCTCGGGCTCGGCCACGTTCTTCCTCGATGCCGATACCGACCTCGACTCGCGGGACGAGGCCTTCCCCGACCTCTGGAGCGCCCGGCCCGACCTCGCGCTCCGGCTCGCCACGAAGGGGCGGATCGAGCCCGTGGCGATGCTGGGCCTGCGCGTCCTGCGGGCCGACACCGCGGCCTGCGCGGCCCTGGATGCCGCCGTGATCGGCCGCCTGCTCGGCGCGACTCTGCCCGCCGTCGCCGCCCTCGGCCTGGAGATCGCGCGGGAGCGTCTCGCCCGGGGCGGGGCCGATCCCGAACTCCTCGCCGTCCTCGTCCAGGCCCGGTTCCCGGAGGCGCGGATGCTGGCCCTGCTGCGGATCGAGGCCGAGGCGGATTTGCCCTGGTCGAACGTGGCGCTGGCCTTCGCCCTGCTCACGAGTGCCGCGCCGGAGGTCGGGGCCGCGCTCGTCCCCCTCGCCCGCGAGCGCGGGCTTCCGGGCGGCGTGGCCGGGCCTTTGGCCGAGCGGCTGGTGGCGTGGCTGCGGGCGATGCCGCCCGTCCTCGACGAGGAAGCGAAGGCGGCGATCCGGGCCATGCGCGGCAGCCTCCCGCTGCTCTGGCCGAACAACGACATGCCGGTGGCCGGGCACGACATCGGCGCGCTGATGGCGCATCCGGCCCCGGAGATGATCGCTGCGGGCGTCGCGCTGCTGGCCCTGTCCGGCACCGATGCCGATGGCCTGCCCGCCGAGCAATGGTACGCCCTGATCGGATCGGACTCCCTGGACGTGCGGGACGCCGCGATCGGCCTCCTGTCGCGCCTCGACGATGAGCGGCTCCGCCGGCACGCCGACCACATCCTCGCCTTCGCCTGCGGTCCTTCGCCCGTCCTGCGAAAGGCGGCGCGGCCCCTGGTCAAGCGCCTGGTCGATGCCGACCCGGACAGCGCCGCCCCCCTGGCGCAATCCCTCATCGGGAGCCTGTTCCGCACCGCGCCGGACGACCAGTTCGTCGCCGATGTGGTCGCGCTCCTGAGCGAAGCGATGCCCCGCGAGCTCGCCGCCCTCGACGCCGGCACCCTGTGGCGCCTCCTCCAGGCGCAGGCCAAGGGCGCGCAGCGCCTCGGCGCCGTCGTGCTGGCCGAGCGGGCGCCGGGCCTCTTCAGCGTGCGCCAGATCGCGCGGCTCGGAGGGCATTCGCATCTCTCCGTGCGGCAATGGGCGATGGCCGCCTATCTGGCCGAGCCGGCCCGCTTCCAGGCCGAGGCGGCCGAGGCCGTCCTCCTCGTCGAGAGCGACTGGCCGGAGACGCTCGCCTTCGCGGAGAGCCATTTCGCGGCCTGGCCGGAGGAGGCCTGGACGCCCGATGCCCTCGCCGTCGTCACCGACAGCGTCAAGCCGGAGGTCTTGGCCTTCGCCCGCCGGATCCTGCGCAGCCGGCTGCGGCCGGGGGAGGCGGATGCCCAGATCCTGCGCCTCCTCGAACATCCCTCGCCCTCGATGCACCTTCTGGTGACGGAACTGCTGACGGCAGAGGCCGTGGCCAGCGAGGACGCCTTCGCGCGTCTCGTGCCGCTGGCCCGCATCGTCATGCTGCAGGTGCTGACGGGGCGGACCGCCAAGGACAGGATGGCCGCCTTCCTGAAGGGGGAAGCCCTGCGCAGCCGGGAACGGGCTCAAAGTTTGCTGCCCTTCTTCGCCGACCTGTCGCTCAGCGGCACGGCCCGCGACCGGAACGCCGCGATCCTGGCGCTCCGCGACATCGCCGACGCCTATCCGGATCTCGAGACGCCCCTCGTCCGGCGACCGTCCGCGGCACGGCCCTCCCCCGGATCCCTGTCGGAGGGTGCCCGATGAAGCTCCATCACCGCTATCTCGGCGAGAGCCGCGCCGTCACGGAAGGGGGCACGACGCGGCTCGGCTTCGCCCCCGACACCTTGCGCGCGCCGACCTTCTTCAACGGACGGGTCGCCCGCCACCTGCCGTTCCGCGAGGCGATCTCGGCCCTCCACCACGTCGTGGTGTCGGATCTGCGCTTCAAGCCGAAGGACCGCAGCGCCTATTTCGCCTGGCTGCAGGCCAACGAGCAGCAGCTCCTGGCCGAAGCGCTGGCCGGCAGGGACGAGCTGGAAGCCGAGATCGAGTCCCTGCGCCGCGAACTCACGGACATCGGCATCCGGTACCAGACGGTGATGCGGCCGTTCTACAAGGCCCGGCAGCTTTATTTCGACCGCCTCTACAAAGAGGATCTCGACGCCTGGATCGTCCTCGACCCGGTCATCACCGTGCATCCGGACGAGATCTTCTTCGAGTGTTTCAGCCTGGACGAATCCACCTACGGGCGCCTCTCCTGCGACCATGACGTGTTCGAGCGCATGGGCGAGATGGCCTTCGGCACCACCAACATCGATTACAGCCACGCTTTGTACGACGAGTTCCAGAAGATCCGCAGCGACCGGGACACCGAGCTCGCCATCGACCCCACCGGCTTCTCGGTGCAGACCAGCGGCACGGAGGAGTATCGCGAGGACAAGATCGATCTGCCCGATTCCTGGATGCGGGGCTTCCTGCAGGTCTCGAGCGCCATGACGCAGCCCGCCAGCGTGGTCGATCTGCACCCCGTCGACCTGCACACGATCCTCACGCGGCTCGCCGCCCGCCGGGAGCGGCACGGCCCGCGCTCCCTGCGCTTCCTGCTCGAGCCGGACCGGCCGGTGAGCGTGCTGATCGAACCCTGGAACGAGCGGCTGACCTTCCGGCGCTCGATCTACCGGGGGCCGGCGAGCGCCGAGATCCGGCTCTGGGGCCGGCGCCGGCTGGCGATCCTCGCCCGCGCCCTGCCCCTCGCCCGATCCGTGCGGCTCCATCTCCTCGGCACCGGTCTGCCCTCCTTCGCGGTGGTGGATTACGGCGGCCTGCGCTTCACCCTCGGCCTGTCCGGCTGGACCGCCAACGACTGGTCCCGCGCCGGCCAGTTCGACCTCCTCGCGCCCCGCACGGATGTCGATACGGGCACCGCCGCGCGGGTCTTCGCGGCGCTGGGCCGCCATCTCTTCGCCGATGCCGGGACCCTCGCCGCCGAGACCGGCCTCGACCGGGCGACGGTGGAATCCGCGCTCGGCGGCTACGTCCAGGCCGGCCGCGCCATGTTCGACCTCGACAAGCGGGTGTTCCGCCTGCGCGAACTCACCCGCGAGCCCCTCGATGCGGGCGCCCTGCGCTTCGCCTCGGAGCAGGAGGCCAAGGCCGACCGTTTCGTCGCCGCCGGGCTCGTGACCCTCGGCCCCATCACCCGCGCCGAGGGCCGACGCAGCCTCACCGGTTCGGTGCTGGACGACGGCCGGGCCATGGCGACCGCCGTCGAGATCGACGCGGACGACCGGATGGTCGGCGGCCACTGCACCTGCGGCTTCTACATCCGCAACAGACTGATGCGCGGCCCCTGCGAGCACATGCTGGCCCTGCGCCGCATCGTTCACACGCAGGTCGAGGGCAAGCCGATGAGGAGTCAGGCGTGAGGAACCGCGTCCGTAACCGATTGATGCCGTCCCCGGCATGCTCTAAGTCTCATCCCCAGAGGGACGTCGGGCGGAGCGGACCTTGCAACCTGGGCGGCGTTTCGCCGTCCCTGCACCCTGCCCGGCAAAGCGTCACTGGCCCGCTCTTCACTGGGCCGGCACAGACCCCTACCGCGCGCTTTCTGTTTGGGTTCCTTGAACCCAAACGCGCGGTAGGGGTCGTGCCGGCATCGAGTGGACCGGACCAGTCCCGAGACTTGACGAAGGCTTTCCGGCCGGCGTCCCTCATTCATCTTCCCGTCCGGGCGAGCCGCCCATGAGCGTCCAGCCCGGCTCGCTCACCCGCCAGCAGCTCTACGACCGCATCCGCGAGAGCTCGAAGGACGAGGTCGTCCTCGAAGAGATGATCCGGCTCGGCTACTGGCCGGCCGGAAAGGATCAGCCGAACCTCCCCGAGGAGGTCATCCGCCGCCGGGGCGAGCTCGCCCGCGAACTGACGGAGCTGCATCGCAGCGCGGCGCTCTGGACGAATCCGGATGCCGCCCTCAAGGCGATGCACAAGCGCCGGAAGA
Organism: Methylobacterium sp. Leaf85; assembly: GCF_001422125.1. Taxonomy (NCBI): domain Bacteria; kingdom Pseudomonadati; phylum Pseudomonadota; class Alphaproteobacteria; order Hyphomicrobiales; family Methylobacteriaceae; genus Methylobacterium; species Methylobacterium sp. Leaf85. The sequence goes on from NZ_LMME01000014.1 coordinate 27,645, forward strand.
AGGCGGCCCTGGAACGGCGGCGCGAAACCAAGCTCAACGGCGCGCGCGGGCGGCACGAACGCGCGCTCGCCTGGCACGGGCGCCGGAACCGGGAGATCCTCTATCTCGGCGAGGGCGTCTCGGCGGGTCTCTCGGGGGGAGACGCCGGGGCGTCGCGAGCCGACGGCCTGCCGGAACTGGCGAGTCCTGGCGCTGTGGCCGAGGCCATGGGGATCGGCCTCGGCGAGCTGCGCTTCCTCGCCTATGACCGGGCGCTCGCCACGGTGAGCCACTACCAGCGCTTCACCATCCCGAAGAAGACCGGCGGGCTGCGCGCCATCTCGGCGCCGATGCCCCGCCTCAAGCGGGCGCAATATTGGATCCTCGATGCCGTGCTGGCTCACGCGGGCATCCACGACGCGGCCCACGGCTTCGTTCCGGGCCGCTCGATCCTGACGAACGCCGCCCTCCATGTGGGGCGGGACGTGGTGGTCAACCTCGATCTCAAGGACTTCTTCCCGACCCTCGACTACCGCCGGATCAAGGGGAAGTTTCGCGGTCTCGGCTATGCCGAGCCGGTCGCCACCGTCCTTGCCCTGCTCTGCACCGAGCCGGATGTGGACGAGGTCGAGATCGACGGACAGCGCCTCTACGCGGCGCGCGGACCACGGCGCCTGCCGCAGGGGGCGCCCACGAGCCCGGCGCTGACCAACCTCGTCTGCACCCGCCTCGATGCGCGGCTCACCGGCCTCGCCGCCTCGCTCGGCTTCACCTACACGCGCTACGCCGACGACATGACCTTCTCCGCTTCGGGCGAAGCGGCGGGCAAGACCGGCGCACTCCTGAAATACGTGCACGAGATCGTCGCCGGGGAAGGCTTCACCGTCCATCCCGACAAGACGCGGGTGATGCGGCGGGGGCGGCACCAGGAGGTCACCGGGCTCACGGTGAACGAACGGGTCGCGGTGCCGCGCGAGACCCTGCGCCGGTTCCGCGCCCTGTTGCACGGCATCGAGGGGCACGGCCCCGCCGGCCGCCGCTGGGGCCGAAGCGAGGGGCAGGCAGTGCTCGGGGCGGCTTTGGGCTTTGCCCGCTTCGTCCGGATGGTCACGCCCGAAGCCGGTGCTCCCCTGGTTGCGCAGGCGCGGAGGCTCGCCGAGAAACACGGGACCCCGCATCAGCCGGCCCAGCCACGGATCACCCCCTTCCGCGCGCAATCCGCGCGGGGCGTGCCGCCGCGCGAGGGCTGGTGGAGCCCGGCCGAACGCCCGCCGCCGCAGCCAGATCCCATCCTGCTGGAGGCGGAGCGGCCCGCCCAAAGCGTACCCGGACGCAGCGGCCTGCCCTCCATCGGCCGCCGCCCCGCGCCGGCCTCCGACCAGCCGCGTCCCGTATCGCCGCCCGGCGGCGATATCGAAGAGGACACTCCGCTGAAGCCCTGGATGGCGGTGCTCGGCGTGTTCGTCCTGTTCCAGGCGGGCGCCATCGTGCATCCGGTTCTCGGATTGCTCGTGCTCGCGGCGGCTCTCGTCATCGCAATCCGACGCTGGCTCCGCCGCCGACGCCGGCGATAAGGATCTTGGCAGCGGCCCCGTGTCCGGCCGCATTCCGACCGCCCCTAAAACCGAGCCGCGCTGCCCCTGATCCATGGGTCGGGGTCTTCGAGACCCGGCGGAGGACGCCGTCGCTGGCGATGTGACGGCGGCTTGCTCATGGTGGTGGGCATCCGACGCTTGGTACCGACCCCTGAACGTCCGCGATATGTGGAAAAAAGACCCCGACCTTTCGCCTCTCAGCCGACCTTTCCCCACAACACGATGGGCATCGTCATGTCTTCGCACTTGTAACCCCAGGAGGCGCCCCCTCTTCCAGCTGATAATAGGGCAATATGCGCGACCGCAACCAACGTCTGGTTGGCAACTCAAACCACCGATAGACAAGGTGAGCCAAAAGAACCGTCACAAAGATGAATGCGCCGCTGACTATGATGTCCGCGATCTTTGACTGACCAAACTGCCAACGCTGGAGCAGGATACGCCCAAGAACCATTTGAATGGGCGCGTGGATGAGATAAAGGGAATATGATATTTGTCCCAAATATTCAAACGGTTTATACACGAAAGTGCGCTCAATTCTATTGCCTGGATAGGCGCATGCTAAAACGATAATTGAATAGAACATTAGAAGCGTGAGTGGTCCGGCAATGGTGCCCCATGTAAATGTCAAAATGGCAATTGCAAGCAAAGCGATGGGGACAAACGGAATGCTCTTTACTAAATTTAAGTAAGTCAGCTGAAAGCAGAGCATTCCCAATAAAAAACCAGCCGTACTTCTTATCAAAGGCATACTTTCGAAGTAATTCAGTCCGCCATAGGCAATAAGGGCTCCGGCGGCAACTACCAACACGAAAGCGCCCTGCCTTTTTCCCAGACCAACGACCCCAGAAGCGATGAGGGGAAATATAAGATATTCAAACCATTCAGCGCTGAGCGACCACCCTGGATAATTCCAGACCATGCCGTCTGAATGCCATGCCTGGGTCATGAGCAAGCAGTCTAGTAATCGGCCAAAATCTGCGATTTTGGGATTGTACGGCAAGTGGAGCATGATCGCGCCGGCCGTCATGCCGACCATAAATATGACAGTAAGCACGTAAAGCGGGTAGATCCTGGCGAGTCGCAAAAGTATGAATCGTCCGATACCCCTACTACTCAAATTCTTGAAATCATTCAGGTGAACAAATGAAATAATGAATCCGCTAATGATAAAAAAGATGTCGACGGCCGTATTTCCGAATTTAAAAAATGGCAGCCAGGTCGCCACTTCCATTGAGCTGAGCGGCATAATATTGAAATGAAAAATGACGACGCTGAATGCGGTAATACCTCGAAGACCCGTCAAGCCGTCGAGGCGCTGTTTCACGACATGCTCTCCGGGATATTAAAGTCACTACAGTGTGGTTAGACATTCACATCCAATGCAGGCCATTGAAATTTGCAAGCGAGCATTGGAGTTACTCATATTTTGAAATGTGTTGTGGGCGCGCCTGCTTTAGGGTCGCGGGTCGGTGGGGCGACGTTCACTTCGGTGCTCTTGCCGCTCGTAAGTCGGCATTGGCAGAGCCACCCAACCCTGTCCTGCTCGATGTTTCATCAAGCATGCCGAACGCGAACACTCCCGGAGCAAGCTTCGAGTTGTAAGCGGGCGCGAAGGCGGTGCCTGCTTCCACCCACTCTCGCCCGGAAGCGGCCTGAACAGCCTGGAAGCGGACCTTCCGAGGGTCTGCAAGGGGTCGCGCGCGAACGGTACCACCCGTGAAATTTCAGCCACTCGCCTGCTGGCGACCTGGGCGGAGGCCCCTTTGAGTCGACGTACGCCATCGCGGATGCGTCGGCTCCCCAGACACGTCTTGCAATTATAGATTATAATCATAATCTATAAGCCGAAGCGGTCCCCCGAGGGGGCGCATCGTGGGAGAGCGTCGTGGGCAAGACGGACATCAAGACGGCCATCGTTACCGGAGCGGCATCCGGCATTGGCTTGGCGACGGCCAAGGCCCTGAAAGCGGCGGGCTACCGGGTCTACGGAACGAGCCGCAGACCCGCTCAGGGACGGGACGGGGACATCACCATGCTGGCCTGCGACGTGACCGACGACGCGTCCGTCGAGGCCCTGGTGAAGACGGTCCACGGCGAGACCGGGCGGATCGATCTGCTCGTCAACAATGCCGGTTTCGGCATCAGCGGGGCGGCGGAGGAATCCACGGTCGCGCAGGCGCAGGCGCTCTTCGACGTCAACCTGTTCGGCGTCATCCGCACGACCCGGGCGGTGCTGCCGCTGATGCGGGCGCAGTCGGGCGGCCGCATCGTCAACATCAGCTCCATCCTGGGGCTCGTCCCGGCGCCCTACATGGCTGTCTATTCGGCCAGCAAGCACGCGCTGGAAGGCTACTCGGAATCCCTCGACCACGAGGTCCGCGGCCAGGGGATCCGGGTCGTGCTGGTGGAGCCGGCCTATACGCGCACGGCCTTCGACGCGAACCTGGTCTCCCCCGATGCCCCGTTGAGCCTCTACGATTCCGATCGCGCGGGCCGGGAGCGTTTCACGCGGGAGGTCATGGCCACGGCCGACGCGCCCGAGATCGTCGCCGCGGTGGTGGTGAAAGCCGCCACCGCGGCGGCGCCCCATCTGCGCTACACCGCCGGATCGATGGCGCGGCAGGCCAGCCTCCTGCGCCGATTCGTGCCGGCCAAGCAGTTCGACAAGAGCTACCGCAAGCAGATGCGCCTTCCCCCGGTCTCCTGAGCCTCCGCGCTTCGGGGGGCGTGGGAAGCACGGTCCGCCCGTCTCTCAGGCACGGCCGGGATTGACCATCGGGTCGGCCTGGAGCCTCGCCGCGGCCAGATCGATGAAGGCGCGCACCTTGGCCGGCGCGCGCCTTCCCTCCAGGGTCACGATATGGACCGGGAGCGGCACCGCGTCCGGATCGTCGAGGACCAGCCTGAGCCGGCCCTCGGCGACCGATGGCGCCACCTGATAGGACAGCAGGGGTGCGATCCCCTGGCCCGCGATGGCAGCCGCCAGGACCGCGTCGATGGTGTTGCAGATCAACCGACATCGCGTGGCGCCACGCGTCGGCCCTTCGACCGGGGAATGGTGCTCGAAGGGCAGTCGCGTTCCCATCAAACCGATGGTCGCGTGGCGGTGCAGATCCCCCATCGATTCCGGTGTCCCGTGCCGGTCGAGATAGTCCGGCGCGGCGCAGAGAACCCTGCGGACCGTGCCGACCCGGACCGCGACGAGCCCGGAATCGGCGAGGTGCCCGATGCGGATTCCCACATCGGCACCCTCCTCGATCAGGTTGACCACCCGGTCGAGGAACAGCGCCCGCACGCTGACGGCCGGGTAGCGCGCAAGAAATTCGGTGACGGCAGGCAAGACATAAAGCCGGCCGAATTGCACCGGAGCGGTAATCGTCAAGGTTCCGGAAGGTGTCGCGTATGCGCCGGCCGCGAGTGCTTCCGCCTCTTCCATGTCCGAGAGGATGCGGCGGCAATCCTCCAGATAGCGTCCGCCCGCCTCGGTGAGCATCAGCGAGCGCGTGGTCCGCGTCAGAAGACGGGTTCCGATCCGGTTCTCCAGGGCGGCCACCGCACGGGTCACGGCGGGCGGGCTCATGTTGAGTTGGCGCGCCGCAGCAGCGAAGCCCCCGCTTTCCGCCACCCGCACGAAGACCCGCATCGCCTGCCATCGGTCCATGCCGGCCTCCTCCTAACCCGCGGATTATTCAGAAACTTGGAATAGTCGATTGCGGAGAATGCCGGTTCACGCGTTCCAGGCAAGGGTCTCTCATGTGTCCGTGGCCGGCGCCCTCGTCCGGCCGTCGCGGAGATCCATCATGAAGCTGTTCCACATGGCCCTGTCCGGGCATGCGCACCGGGCGCGTCTGTTCCTGTCGCTGGTGGGTGCTGATTGCGAGATCGTCGAGGTCGACCTCGCCGCCGGCGCGCACAAGACGCCGGATTTCCTGGCCCTGAACCCGTTCGGACAGGTGCCGGTGCTCGTGGACGGCGACGTGGTGGTTCCGGATTCCAACGCCATCCTGGTCTACCTGGCGAAAAAGCTGGGGCGCACGGATTGGCTGCCGGAGGATGCTTATGGTGCGGCGCAGGTGCAGCGCTGGCTCTCGGTGGCGGCCGGACCCATCGCCTTCGGCCCCGCCGCGGCCCGCATGATCACCCTGTTCGGCGCTCGCTTCGACACGGCCGAAGTGATTGCCCGTGCCCATCAAATCCTAGGCCGCATCGAGGCGGAGCTCGCCGATCGCGCCTGGATCGCCGCCGACCACCCGACCATCGCGGATGTCGCCCTCTACAGCTACGTCGCCGCAGCCCCCGAGGGGAATGTCGAACTCGCGCCCTATGCCGAGATCCGCGCCTGGCTCGGCCGGATCGAGGCGCTGCCCGGCTTCGTGGCCTTTCCGACGACGGCGGCCGGCCTGCGCGCGGCCTGAGACGACCCCCTGCCACAGGAGATGCCCCATGTCCTCATCCGACCCTCACCCCGCCTCGCCCTGGCACCCGGGCGAGATCGCGATCCAGGACCATGCCGGCGTCGCCGAGCGCATGGCCGAGATCGGCCCCCGCGTGATCCGCGACCATATGATCGAGCAGCATCGCGACTTCTTCCGGCACCTGCCCTTCGTGGTGCTCGGGGCGGTGGACCCTGCAGGTGACGTCTGGGCGACGATCCGGACGGGCGAACCGGGTTTCGTCGAGGCGCCTGACCCCTTCCGGCTGCGCGTTCGGGCAGCCGCCGAACTCGGCGATCCGGCCGAGGCGGGCCTGACGGAGGGTGCGGCGGTGGGTCTGCTCGGGATCGATCTAGCGACGCGGCGGAGGAACCGCCTGAACGGGATCGTGGAGCGCCGGGAGGGCGACGGTTTCGAGCTCCGGGTGCAGCAGAGCTTCGGCAATTGCCCGCAATACATCCACGTCCGGCAGGGTGCGGAGCGTTGGCGCAATCCCGTCGCGGCGGCTCCGGAGACCGGCCATGGCCTCGACGAGAGCGCCCGTGCGCTCATCGCCGGGGCCGATACGGTCTTCGTCGCCACCTATGCGGAGGGGAAGGACGGGGACCGGCAGGTCGACGTCTCGCATCGCGGCGGCCCCAAAGGCTTCGTGCGCGTCAGCGAGGACGACGTGCTCACGGTCCCGGATTATTCCGGCAACCGCTTCTTCAACACATTGGGAAACATCCGCGCCAATCCCCGTGCCGGGCTCGCAGTCATCGATTTCACCACCGGCGACCTGCTGCAGATGACGGGGCGGGCGGAGGTGCTCCTCGATTCCCCCGAGATCGCGCGCTTCCCGGGCGCCGAGCGGCTCTGGCGCTTCGCACCCCGGACCTTCGTCCGGCGCGCGGGGGCCGTGCCGCTCTGGTGACGGAGCGACCGGCGCCCGTGCCGCGCCGGCCTCAGCGACGGCGGCCCTGGCTCTGGCTCGCGCGGAGCACCTTGCGGGCCCGGGCCTCGTGGATCGCGGCCACCTTCATCAGGAGGTGGCGTTCGATATCCGAAGGCGCGCTCGCGGCACAGTCCCGCAGGGCGATCGCCGCTCGCACATGCATCAGCGCCCGACCCAGCATCCGATCCCCGCTCCCCGCCCGATCCTATCCCGGTCTAGCGGCGCGGTGCTTAAGGCATCATCAAACGGAATGCGCAAAGGCCGGTCCGGTGCCGGGGATGCCCTGCGGGCGCCGCCGATCCGCTCCGAGAGTTGACGCAGGCCGTCGGGACTGCCAACCCGGCCGCATTGCGGGCGCGGCCGATCCCTCGGTCCGCAGGAGTACCGAATCTTCATGTCCGATCTGCTTGAGACGATCCGCAGAACCCTCGTGCCGATCCACAAGGAGGGCTACCCCTTCATCCTGATCGGCATCGTGCTGACCGTGCTGTTCGGCTATTTCGCCCAGTTCGCCGGCTGGATCTTCCTGATCCTCACCCTCTGGGTCTGCTACTTCTTCCGCGATCCCGAGCGGGTCACCCCGGTGGCGGACGGTCTCGTGGTCTCGCCGGCCGACGGCCGGGTCAACCTAATCTCCACCGTCCTGCCGCCGCCCGAGCTCGACCTGCCGCAGGAGCCGATGACCCGGATCTCGGTCTTCATGAACGTGTTCGATTGCCACGTGAACCGCGTCCCCGTCACCGGCAAGATCGGCCAGATCGTCTACACGCCCGGCCTGTTCCTCAATGCGGAACTCGACAAGGCCAGCGACGACAACGAGCGCAACGGCCTCGTCATCGAGACCACCCATCGCGGCAGCCCCCTGCGCGTCGGCGTCGTGCAGATCGCCGGATTGGTGGCCCGCCGCATCGTCGGCTGGGTGCAGGCGAACGATACCTTGAATGTCGGCGAGCGCTTCGGCCTGATCCGCTTCGGCTCGCGTGTCGACGTCTACCTGCCGGTGGGCACGCGCGTGCTGGTCGGCCTCGGCCAGAAGGCGGTGGCGGGCGAGACCGTGCTCGCCGATCTCGGCGGCGGCCCCGAGCGCAGCTTCCGCCGCATCTGATCTCGCCCGGCCCCGCCCGGGCGGGGTCGCGATCCTTCGCGGACGGTGCCCCATTGGCCCGTTCGCCCGTCTTTCTGAAAAGGCGCGTCATGGACGATCTCTTTCCGCCATTCGAGCCGGATGCTAACGAGCCGAAGCCGCGCCGCTTCAAGGCGGTGCCGTTCCGGATGATCGCGCCCAACATGATCACCCTGATGGCGGTCTGCCTCGGGCTGACCGCGATCCGTCTCGCGTTCGAGGGCAAGTTCGAGCCCGCCGTCATCGCCATCGTCGCGGCCGCCTTCCTCGACGGGATCGACGGGCGCGTCGCCCGCATGCTCAAGGGCACGTCGCGTTTCGGGGCCGAGCTCGATTCCCTCGCCGATTTCGTCAATTTCGGCTGCGCCCCGGCGCTCATCCTCTACGGCTTCGCCCTGAAGGAACTGCGCTCGCTCGGCTGGATCGTCGCCCTGATCTTCGCCATCGCCATGGCACTGCGTCTCGCCCGCTTCAACGCGATGCTCGACGATCCCAACCGGCCCGCCTGGAAGAAGGACTTCTTCGTCGGCATGCCGGCGCCGGCCGGAGCGCTGACCGCGATGCTGCCGCTCTATCTCCACTTCCTCGGCCTGCCGTTCGAGCGCTGGGCCGCGCCGGTGGTGCTCGGCTACACGCTCTGCATCGCCCTCCTCGTGGTCTCCACCGTGCCCACCTTCTCCGGCAAGACCATGGGCAAACGCGTGCCGCGCGAATGGGTGCTGCCGATCTTCCTCGTGGTGGTCGCAGCCTTCGGCCTGTTCATCAGCTATCCGTTCGAGGCCATGGTGGTGATGGCGGGCGGCTACCTCGTCACCCTGCCGATCGGGGCCGCGCAGTACCGGCGCCGGGCGAAGATCGAGGAGCGTCTCGACGTAACCGGCCGTGGACAGATCGAACCGGCGCCTGTCGAAAGCTGATCGGCTCGCCTAACGTCTCTGCGGGAAGCCCGTTGGGCTCACGCTTTGGAGGCGACGGTGCTGGAAGAATTCAAGAAATTTGCGCTGCGCGGCAACGTCGTCGACCTGGCGGTGGGCGTGATCATCGGCGCCGCCTTCGGCTCCATCGTCACGTCGGCCGTCCAGGACGTGTTCATGCCGATCATCGGGGCGATCACGGGCGGCCTCGATTTCTCGAACTATTACATCGCGCTCTCGTCGAGCGTGCAGAAAGGCGCGGCCTATGCCGATGCCAAGAAGCAGGGCGCGGTGATCGGCTACGGCCAGTTCATTACCGTGGCGCTCAATTTCATGATCGTCGCCTTCGTGCTGTTCCTCGTCATCCGGGCCATGAACAAGCTTCAAACCCAGGAAGAGGCAAAGCCCCTTCCCGAAACCCCGGCGGACGTGAAGCTGTTGGGCGAGATCCGCGATATCCTCGCGGCCAAACCCAAGGTCTAGGGTCCCGAGGTCCGAGTTCAGATCGACGTCGCGGGCGGTGCGTTCAGGTCGTCGAGGAGGCCATCCAGAGCCTGCTCGACTGCACCGGTGCCTTCCTCATGCGTCTTCAACCGAGTCTCAAGGCGACGCAATTGCGGCGCGAATTCCTCCGGCACGGCAGGTTCACCGAGGAATTTCGGCGCATCGTCCTGCGTGGTGAAGACGGAGCGCAGCTGTTGGCCGAGATGGTCCCGCACCGGCTCGGGCAGAGACGGATCGACATCCGCGGCGCCGGACTGTCCGGAGGCCGATTGATCAATGCGGAGAATCGGATCGTTTGCCATATCGGGTGTCTCCCTCAGTCAAGAGCAATAACCGGCCGGGGCGGCGAGTGTTGCGCGTACCGACTCACAAATGTTGAGGGTACCCGATCCTGCGCCGGTATTTCAGGTGTTTCTCCTGCGAACCCTGACGATTCTTCGATCCACGAAAAAGCCCCCGGTGCCGTGGCACCGGGGGCTCTTGCCGAATGGTCAGCGTCGATCGATGTCGACGATCAATCGATGACCTCGACGATGCGGCGGCTGCGGTCCACCAGCACCGGACGGTCGTTGACGATGGTGTAGCGCGCGCCGCGGGCGTTGTACTCGGACGGCACGTCGTAATAGGTCACGCCGGTGCCGGGCAGGGTCGCGCCGACGCGGACATCGCCGTCATAGGCGTAGGAGCTGTGACGCTCGCGGGTGACGTACTGGCGGAAACGGGGGCGGTCGTCGACACCCAGGATGCCACCGACGGTTCCGGTCGCTGCGCCGACGGCACCGCCGACGATGGCGCCCAGCGGGCCGGCCGCGTCAGCACCGTCCTGCGCGCCGCGCTCGGCGCCGCGCACGAGGCCCTGGGCCTGGGCCGCGAGGGGGAGGGAAAGGGCGATCGCCGAAGCGGCGAGAAGGGTCTTGATGTTCATGATCGAGATCTCCGTATCCGATGACCCGCGAACGGTGACGCTCAGCGGGGTTCGGGGCAGTAACGCCCGATCTCCGGAAAGGGATGCCTCGAAAATCGATTTTGCCGGATTGTCCCAACCATGCCCCCGAGTGGGGGACGACGTTCCTCATGTGCCCGGTGTCGCGATACGATAGCGCTTCGTGAGTGCGAAGGAGCGCCGATCCCGACGGCTCGGCGGCCGGAATCAGGCGTCCTTCGGCATGGCCGATTGGATCAGCCGGTCCGAGCTCAGGTCTTCCTCGTCGTAGCCGAGCAATTCGGCGAGGCGCCCGCGGGCGCGGCTGACGCGGCTCTTCACCGTGCCGACCTTGCAGCCCATGATCGTGGCCGCCTCCTCGTAGGACACGCCCTCGGCGCCCACGAGGACGAGGGCCTCGCGCTGGTCGGGCGGCAGTTTGGCGAGAGCCGTCTGCAGGTCCTCCACATCGAGGCGGTCGCCCTGGTGCGGTGCCGTCGCGAGACGCGCCGCGTAGGAGCCGTCCTGGTCTTCCACCTCGCGCACGCGCTTGCGGTGGTCCGAGTAGAAGATGTTGCGCAAAATGGTGAAGAGCCAGGCGTTGAGGTTCGTGCCCGGCTGGAACCGAGCGCGATGCTGCCAGCCCTTGAGCAGGGTGTCCTGCACGAGATCGTCCGAGCGAGCCGGATTGCTGGTGAGCGAGAGCGCGAAGGCCCGCAGCGATGGCACCGCCGCGAGCAGACCGTTGCGGAACTCGGGCTCCACCTGCTCGCCGCGCGCTTTCAGGGCGGCTTCCAGCTTCTCGATGAGCTCGGCGAAACGCGTGGACGGCTCGTCCGTGCCGAGGCGGTCGTAGACCGTGCGGAGCTGGTCTCCGAGATGGGAGCGAATGGTCGCCGTCAGGCTCGGCCGCCCGTCGCCATTCGTGTCGCTCAAGCGGTCGGGGCTGGTGTCAAGGACGTCGCGTGTCATGGCTCGTCGTATTCTGATCGTTTGGCAGGAAATCGTCCGGTTCGGGCCGGCCGTATCGGATCGGTCCGCCTGACGTCGATGGCGAGCCCGTAGCATGTGACGGGGTTGTAGCGCATCCCATCCGGTCACGCATCCCGCCAAGCTGCGCATATGGCGAAGTACGCCCTTCGCGTCCACATGCGGCGGATGGCGCCGGAGGCAGCGACATCTTGGTCATGTCCCAAAGCGCAGCGGCCTCTGCTGGCGTGATCGGTGGTCTATATGATCCGGTCATGGCCATCGGGAGGGCATGGTCATTGGGAGGGCATGGCCCTCGGGAGGGATCGTCCATGGATCGTCGCGCCTTCACCGCGAGCCTGACCGCGGCCGTTCTGTCCGGTCCGGGCGAGGCCGCTCGCGCGGCGGCGCCCGAGCGGCCGCCCGTGCGGATCGCCATGCTGATGTTCCCCGGCATGACGGCGCTCGACCTCGTGGGCCCGCAGGCGATCCTGGCCGGGTTGGCGGGCGATCGGCTCCATCTCGTCTCCCGCCGAGCCGGACCCGTTCCGAGCGATACGGGCCTGACCCTCATTGCCGACACCTCCTTCGAGACCTGCCCCCTCGATATCGACGTGCTCTTCGTGCCGGGCGGCGACGCGACCCCCGCCCAGATGCGCGACGCGGCGACCCTGGCCTTCCTGCGCGACCGGGCTCCACGCGCATCCTGGGTCACCGGCGTCTGCACCGGCTCGCTCATCCTCGGCGCGGCGGGGCTGCTCGACGGCTACCGCGCCACCTCGCATTGGTGCGTGCGCGAGACCGTGCTGCCCCGCCTCGGCGCCATTCCGGTGAACCGGCGCGTGGTGGTGGACCGCAACCGGATCACGGCCGCGGGCATTTCCGCAGGCCTCGACTTCGCCCTCGTCCTGGCGGCCCGCCTGCGTGGCGACGACTATGCCAGGACGAGCCAGCTCGTGGCCGAATATGCGCCGGAACCGCCCTTCTCCGACGGTACGCCCGAGACGGCCGGGCCGGACATCTCCGCCCGCGCCGGAGCGATCCTCAAGGACCTGGCGGCTGGCTGTCTCGCGGCAGCCACGCGGTAGACGCTGCGGCTGAGGGCCGGGGCTTGCCGCCTCGGGCGGCCTCCGCGACCCGCGAGACGGCGCGTCATTTTGCCGGAACCTCGTTGAATGGCCAAGGTTTAGCCCTTGGCGGGAAAGCTGCATGGTCGCCATGCGCTGGACGCCGGACCTCCGCGCTCCAACCATGAAGGGCATCGATCAATGGCATCAGGCCTCGCAGGCGATCTCACCCGGACGAAATCCCTCGAGCGACTGAATGCCGACGCCGAAGGGGGTGAGCACAAGCTCGAACGTACCCTCGGCCCCTGGAGCCTCGTCGCCCTCGGCATCGGCGCGGTGATCGGAGCCGGCCTGTTCTCCCTCACCGGCATCGCGGCGGCCGAGCATGCCGGCCCCGCCGTGGTGATCTCCTTCGCCATCGCGTCGATCGCCTGCGCCTTCGCCGGCATGTGCTACAGCGAGCTCGCCGGCATGATCCCCGTGGCGGGTTCGGCCTATACCTACGCCTACGCCACCATGGGCGAGTTCGTGGCCTGGATCATCGGCTGGGATCTCGTACTGGAATACGCTGTCGGCGCGGCCACCGTTTCGGTGAGTTGGTCGAGCTACGTCACCCGGTTCCTGCGGGACACGCTCGGCATCAACCTGCCGCCCAGCCTCGTCAATTCCCCCTTCGAGACCTACACGGTCGACGGGGTGACGGCGCATGGCATCGTCAACCTGCCCGCCATCCTCATCATCGTCGCCGTCTCGGCCCTGCTGATGATCGGCATCCGCGAATCCGCTCGCGTCAACGCCGTCGTCGTGGCGATCAAGCTCGCGGTGGTGGCGGTCGTGGTCGGCGTCGGCCTGTTCTACATCAAGGCGCAGAACTACGTGCCGTTCATCCCCGAGAACACCGGCACGTTCGGCGAGTACGGCTGGAGCGGCATCATGCGCGGCGCCGGCGTCGTGTTCTTCGCCTATATCGGGTTCGACGCGGTCTCGACGGCGGCGCAGGAGGCCAAGAACCCCCAGCGCAACATGATGATCGGCATCCTCGGCTCGCTGGCCATCTGCACGGTGATCTACATCGCCTTCGCCGGCGTGCTCACCGGCCTCGTCCATTACGACGCCATGAAGGGCGATGCCGCCCCGGTGAACACGGCCATCGCCCAGACCCCGTTCCCGTGGCTGAAGAGCCTCGTGACCCTCGGCGTCATCGCCGGCTTCTCCACCGTGATCCTGGTCCTGCTGCTGGGCCAGAGCCGCGTGTTCTATTCCATGAGCCAGGACCGGCTGCTGCCGGGCTTCTTCTCGAAGATCCACCCGACCTGGAAGACGCCCTACCGCTCGAACCTGTTCTTCATGGTGTTCACCAGCGCGCTCGGCGGGTTCCTGCCGATCAGCCAGCTCGGCCACATGACCAGCATCGGCACCCTGCTGGCCTTCATCCTGGTCTGTGCGGGGGTCATCATCCTGCGCCGGACCCAGCCCGATGCGCGACGGGACTACCGGACGCCGCTGGTGCCGCTGGTGCCGATCCTCGGCATCGTCAGCTGCCTCGCCATGATGGTGTCCCTCGACGGCCAGACCTGGCTGCGACTGCTTGCCTGGCTCGTGGTAGGACTTGTGATCTACTTCGCCTGGAGCCGGCGCAACAGCCGCCTCGGCCGCGACGAGGCCGTCAGGCCGTCTTGATCAGGGACAGGTGCCGGCCGTCGCGGGCCGGCTCCGTCACCTCGCCGACGGCGACCATCTGACGTTCGCGCGCGATGAACGCGGTCGGCATCACGGCCTGCATCTCGGCCTCCACGCTGCGCAACTGCGCATCGCCATGCGACGGGTGGAGATGAATGATCGCCAAAGCCTTCGCCCCCGCCGCCCGCGCCAACTCGACGCCCTTTTCCCAGGTGGAGTGCCCCCAGCCACAGCAGCGGGGATACTCGGTCTCCGTGAACATGCCGTCGTAGACGAGCAGGTCGGCCCCCTCCACGAAGCGACGAAGGGCCTCGTCGGGCCAGGGGTCGGAATGCTCGATGTCGCTGATGATGCAAAGGCGCTTGCCCGCATGGTCGAAGCGATAGCCCACAGACCCTTGTGGATGATTGAGCAGGATGGTGTCGACCCGCGCGCCGTCGGCGAAACTCAGCGACTCGCCCGCCTTGAAGCCGTGATGGGAGAATGTGCACGGGATGACGTCGAGCGTCACCGGAAACAGCGGCGGCGAGAACAGCCGGTCCAGGGCCGCCTTAGCGCTGTCCCCGTCGAGGTTCCCGCAATAGGTGTTGATCGTCCGCTCTGGGTTGAAGATCACCGGTTTGAAGAACGGCAGCCCAGCGGTGTGATCGAGATGGAGATGGCTGAACAGGAGATCGATCTCCTTGGGTAGCGCCTCGCGATGATGGAGACCGCAAGCGTTAAGGCCGGACCCGGCATCGACCACGAACAGGCGCGTGCCGCATCGGACCTCCATGCAAGGCGTATTGCCCCCGAACTCGGCATAATCCGGCCCGCTGACAGGCGTGGAACCTCGAACGCCCCAGAAGCGTAGGGAGAGGCCGTCCTCAGCCGAGGTCGTGTGCGTCATGGTCATCGTTCGACTACCGATTGCCCGATCCATCTGAGATCCGGTGCCTTTCGGCGCACCGATGCGATCCGTTCCTCGCGAGAGCGGCCACGATCAGGTTGCCAGGATCGAAGTGGGGTTGACCATGAGGTAGTCAGCCCGTTTCGACATCGATGTGCGGCCACGCACACAGCTTAGAAGACCCGATTCTGCGGAAAGCCGGCTCCCGCCTGACTGTTTCCGCGTCGGGCAAGAGCGCCTTGGGCTCATATTCACGAGCGATAGATAAGGCGACCCGCCTGTTGGGATTGCGCATCGAAACGCCCTCGAGAGGGCGTGCGGGAAGAGAGCTCCTCGGCCCTGCGGCGGGTGGTGCTAGGGCCGGAAACCGGCCTCGCCGTTCAGGCCTTCAATCAGCCGGGGAAGGGGAACGGTGCCCGGAGAGCCGTCGTGTCGATCGGCGACGGCAGCAGGACGCACTCGCACGCTTCGAGCCACTTCAAGTCGATAAATCTCGGAGGGACGCCGAAAGCGGGATCATCGAGACCGACCAAGAGCTTGTAATCCCATATCTTGAACAAATCCCGCGCGTTTTCCAGGTCGCTCGTCACGCGGAGCGACTGACAGGGAATAACGTAGGCATGGGAAACGATGACGCCGTGGAGCGAGGTGGAGACGATCTCCTCGCAGTTCATGATGTCCCCGATCACGCCCTCGATCTCGTCGAACGCAACCGATCGCAGCGAGATGGGACTGATGCGATCCGCACCAAGCTTCTCGATGGCGGCCCGGAACATCGCTTCCTGCAGCAGGTGTGGATTGATGCTGATCTTATGGGTCTCGGGCACATTCGGCACATCCACCTCCGGTAGCAGGGCGGCCGCATCACCGTAGATTTCGGGGCATTCTCCGCCGCTGGCGATGACTGCCGAACGCGTTGGCAGCCCGCCTCGATCGCCATTTCGTAAAAGGTGCTCAGGGTGGGGAACGCAGATACGAAGGCACGCCATTTTTGCTTCAACCCCGCAAAATGAGGCGCTAAGGGCAGGCAACGTAGAATAGATCTAAATCTAAATTGTAGCCCGAACGGTTTGCGTGAGTTTTATACTCTTTCCAATATTCGCCAATACGCTTGCTTGATCGATCAGCTTGCTTCTTTATGCCCGCTGTCGGGGCACTGCAGAATTTGGAGGTCGGACGATATGGAACGGGTGCTGGAACTGATCCGCGGTTATGCACGGCTGGCATGGTGGGATGGTTGCACCGTCGACATGCGTCTGCACCGCATCGCAGACTTCGTCGATTTCCTGACTGCCGCAAAGGAGCCGGGCCTGATGCACAAACCGATCCCGATCGTAAAAGGAGAGATCGCGTGAGTGTTATCCGTTCTTCCCGGCCCTGTATCGATCCGCCCAAGGAGGGAAGCGAACTGGACGAGGCACTGCGACGCGCGTTCTGGACTAGTCTGCACCGACAACCTCTTCCGGCGCTCCAGGCGCTGGCGGTAGCGGCGCGCACCATCGGAACGCTGTATCGACAGGTCGCCGAGGCCCACGAAGGTCCAGGCGGCTGCAATTGCGGGTGGGAGCCCAATCCTGATAGCGATCTCATCGTGCTCGAGGCCAATCTGGCGGCGACCCTGCTCAAGCCGCCGGAAGCCGACCTCGCCCATATGACAATGCTCGGAAGAGCGTGACGGCTGGGCGTGCCAACCTTTGTGTCTCTCACAAAACTCGGATTGCCCCGTTTCTATGATCGGATCAGGGGGCTTGGTGGAGCTGAGTCTCCGGCAACGGATCCGACTGAGTTTCCTGTTCGTAGACGAAGCACGAGCGGTAGCTGAGCGCTGAGTGCCGGCACAGCGGATTGTAGAAGCCCTCGATGTAGCGGAAGCAGGCCATCCGAGCCTCGGCCTGCGAGCGGAAGCGACGGCGGGCGAGCAACTCGCAATTGAGGATGGAGAAGAAGCCCTCAGCCATGGCATTGTCGTAGGCGTCGCCGACCGAACCCATCAAGGGTCGCACGCTCACCTACTGGCAGCAGCTGCCGAAGGCCCTCGACGTGTGTTGCGATCCCTGGTCCGAGCGATGGATCACGCCACGGGGCCTGTGCTGGGTGATGGCCATCTCCAGAGCATCTAGGACGAGTTCCGAGCGGAGGTGATGACCCAACGATCCGGCGGCTGAAGGCATCGAGCCCGACGCTGAGGTAGAGGAAGGCGGCAGCAGTCGGCACGTAGGTGAGATACTGTCGGCGAATCAGGGGTTGCGGGCATTGTAATGGCGATGCTCGATAAGCTTGCGACCGGAACCGATCGGCACGATCCTGGCTGAGACAGTGCGGCTTGCGAAGGCGGCGTTCTTTAAGGGAACGACGGCCACGCGACTGCGCGACGAGTTCAGTTCAGCGCCCTCTATCAGGACGAGGACTTCGGTGGCCTCTACCCAACCCGTGGCCAACTCGGGCTTCCGCCGTGGCGGCTGGCTCTCTTCACGGTCTTTGAGTTCTCAGAGCAACAGAGCGATCGCCAAGCTGCGGATACCGTGCGTGCCCGGATCGACTGGAAGTATGCGCTCGGGCTCGAACTCACCGAGCCGGGCTTCCACTTCAGTGTCCTGACTGAGTCCCGCGCCCGCCTCATCGCCGGCGACGCCGAGCACCTGCTTTTGGATCGAATGCTCACGCGCTTCAGGGCCCGCGGCTTGGTCAAGGCACGCGGCAAGCAGCGCACTGATAGCACGCACGTTCTGGCCGCCGTCGCGCCGGGCTGGCTGCGCGGGATCACGCAGCCGGTTTGGGTCGAGGGCTACCGGCCGCCCAAAGGTCGGGCGGAGCGGGAAGCACTCCCTCTTGCGATCGGTGTCGACGGGTTCTGTCTGCTTGAGGCCCTGGACGCGCCGGATGCACCCGCTGAGGCACGTGGCGTGTCGATGGTCGGCACCCTGCGCGACGTGTGGCGCGTGCATTATGCCCGTGAGGGAGGCGGGACGCTGCACTGGCGCAGCGGTCCGGAGCTGCCGCCGGTCGGTGAGCGGCTGCAATCCCCCTCCGACCCCGAGGTCTGCGACCCGGATGTAGCTCATCTTGTCACGAACGTGATGACCTGCCCCGCGATGCAGCCCGAAATGGCGAGCACGGCCGCGATCCACGAGCAGCTGTGTAGGGCGGTGACAAAACCATCCACTGGAGCGTCGGCGGGGTGCTGATGCGGGCGGAGTAAAATCCGGCCAGTGGAGAAGCTTCTCTTTCGAGAGGAGCTGAGGATGTTT